>JBBQMW010000116.1:0-12265 GCA_038329265.1 Bacteroidales bacterium
TCGTTCTAAGGTTGAGTTTCAGCGCATCGTCGACAAGTATTTCAGCAATTGCCGCGAGCGGGGTTATTCCGACGAAATTGCCAGCGAAGTGTGGCGGCAGATTGAGTCGTTTGCCGGATATTCGTTTTCGAAAGCTCATTCGGCTTCGTATGCGGTCGAAAGTTTCCAGAGTTTATTCCTGAAAGCGCATTATCCGCTCGAATTTATGGTGGCCGTTATCAACAATTTCGGTGGATTTTACCGTACCTGGGTCTATTTTAACGAAGCGCAACGCTGCGGTGCGCACATCGAATTGCCTTGTGTGAACCGAAGCCGGAATGAAACCCGGATTTCAGGAAAGACCATTTACATTGGATTTGTGCATGTGCAAAACCTCGAACAGTCGATGATTGCCGGAATTGTGAACGAACGGCAACAACGTGGCGATTTCAGCTCGCTTTCTGATTTTATTGAACGGACGGCCATCACCAAAGAGCAACTGGTGATTTTGATTCGTTTGGGCGTCTTGCGTTTCACCGGAATATCCAAAGCCGAATTGTTGTGGAAAGCACACATGCTTCTGAATAAAACCGTTCCGGTTGCCAGAACCAGAGCGATGTTCGAAGCAAAACCCCGTGAATTCGTGCTTCCAAAGCTCGAACAATCGGTGTTGGGCGATGCCTGGGACGAAATTGAATTACTGGGCTTTCCGGTTTCACTGACAGCTTTCGACCTGCTCCAAACCAATTTCAGAGGTGAAATAACAGCTAAAGATTTGATGGCCAATTTGGGCCGAAACGTGCGGATGCTGGGTCGTTTAGTGACCATCAAATACGTTCGCACTGTCAGGAAAGAGATTATGCACTTTGGAACGTTCACCGATGTGGAAGGCGAATTTTTCGATACTGTGCATTTCCCGCCCTCATTAAAGAATTATCCGTTTCGTGGTGATGGAATGTATCTGATTCTGGGTAAAGTGGTTGAAGAATTTGGATTCCCGAGCCTTGAAGTGGAAAAAATGGCGAAGATGCCGTTTCAGGCTAATCCGAAAGCATGACCTATAGGATAGATTTGAAGATTTGTTCCGGTTCTGTATCAGAGATAGCGTTTTCCTCCGATTTATCGTAAATAGCAGAGAGATATACTGTTGTTGCAGTGACTTTTAAATAGGTAATAACCCTTGCACCACCAGACTTGCCTTTTCCTTTGCTCGAAATAGCTAGTCGAACTTTATAGAAACTATTTCCAAGGGCTTTTCCTTGTTCGGGCTCAAAAGTAAGACTTCTAATAAGTTCAGACAGTTCATTCTTCAATGAAGGGTATTTCTTCGCCAATCGCTTAGCCTGCCTGTCAAAAAGCGGAATTGTTGAAACCTTATAATTCATCTAATAATGCTTGAGCCGGACGTGCTTTAAGTTTACCCTGTTCAATTAATTTCAGCTCTGTTACAGCATCTTTAAGCTCTTGCAATATTTGATCTTTAGAAGGTTCAAGAGACTCTAATTCCTCTAAACCCTTGTATCGTTTTTTGAGTTTATTCCATGAATTTATTGGGATAAAAATACCAGTTGCTTTACCATTACTATTTTGTATAACCTGAAGTTTCATCGTTTTTCTATTATGTGAATTTACTTCTAATCAAAACAAAGATAAAAATAAAAGTTATTAAAATGCCAAACTGCCGTTTCAGGCGAATCCGAAGTCATGAATCCTTAAGCTCCTGATTTTCCAGACTATTTCTTCGAACAAATTCAATTGGTAATTTCATTTCAGATATAGTTTGAATATACGCACAAATGCCTATACAAAAATACGATCTTAAGCTTAACCGGCTGAAAATTTGAAAACCTACATTTGCTTTGTTATAACCCGAAAACCAAAAATGGAACTGCACAAGGAACTCGCAAAAGATATCCGGCTGGCCGAAGGCCTTAAATCGTGCATGAATTGTGGAATATGCACTGCAATTTGTCCTGCTGCCGAGTTCTACGACTACGATCCGCGTATGATTGCCGGAATTGTACAATCCAAAGATGAAATCCGAATTGAAGAATTGCTAAAAAGCGATGTAATTTGGTATTGTGGTGAATGTATGTCGTGCAAAACGCGTTGCCCCCGCGGAAACACTCCCGGATTAATCATTATGGCTTTACGTTCACTATCTCAGGAACTCGGATTTTTTGCCGAATCGGAAAAAGGCAGACAGCAGCTTGCCATTAAGCGTGTGGTTGGCGAAAATATCGCTTATCGCGGGTACTGTGTACTTCCTGAAAATCTCGTTCCCGAATTGCACCCCGAACTTGGGTCTGTTGGTGAATGGATCTACGAAAACAAAACGAAAGTTTATGAACGCGTTGGAGCCAATTACAATGGCGAAGGTGTTGGCGCATTGCGTAAAATTCCACAGGAATCGCTTGACGAAATTAAGCAGATTTTTGAACTAACCGGAGGTTTTGAGCGATTCGATCAGATTGAACATTTCTCGAAACAAAAAGCCGAAGAAATGGGATTCACCGAAGGCGGGGATAATTATTCGGACTATATCAATCATATTTATACCACAAACAACAACAAACACAGCCGACCATAATGAAGCGGGAAGGAAAAATACAAGTCTGGCAGGATTATCAGAAGGAAATAGCTGATAATCATTATTTCTATGTACGCAGTTGCATCAGACAAAATTTTTTCCCGGGTGCAGAGCAAACGTTCCTCCGAATTCTACGTTCTGAATTAGGTAAGGATATCTATGAAAATGCTCACCATACCTCATGTTCCGGAATAGCGTATCATGCTGACATTGTCCCTTTCGATACCATCCAAACCATTGTTGCACGCCAATTTGCGCTGATGACCGAAGCCGGATACCAGAATCTTGCCGTTTCGTGCATCACCTCATTCGGCATTTATAACGAAATCATCGAAACTTGGAAAGAATTTCCTTCAGAACTGGAAAAGATTCGGAACTTCCTCCGGAAAGCGACCGGACGTGAGTTTGAAGTGCCTCAAAACGTGGCTCATGCCAGCGATATCGTCTACAAATTCAGGGAAGAAATAGCAATCCGGAAAAAATATTCATTAACCAATCAGCAAACCGGGAAACCCTTAAAGATTGTGGAACACATTGGTTGTCACTATTCCAAAATGTTTCCGGCAAAAGGCATTGGAGGTGCCGAGTTCCCAAATGTTTTGGTTGGAATGATTGAATCATGGGGCGGCGAGGTGATTGATTATCCTGAACGCCGTCATTGCTGCGGATTTGGATTCAGGCAATATCTGGTGATGTCGAACCGGGGCTATTCAGTCTCGAATTCGAAGAAGAAATTTGAATCGATGGAACCTTACCAGCCCGATGCAATCCTGTGCAATTGCCCGGGCTGTCCCATGTTTCTCGATCGCTGGCAATATGTGATTGAAGAGATGGAAGGCAAAACCTACGGACAAAACGGACAAGGAATTCCGGTTCTGACTTATGAAGAAATGGCCGGATTGGTTCTGGGATACAATCCATGGGATATGGGCATGCAAATGCACCAAACCAATGTTGAACCATTGCTCGATAAAATGGGAATTGAATATGATCCAGACCTGAAATACGCCGGAAACGATGGAAAGATCATCGGAAAACTATCTCTATGAAACACGTTGCAATTATAGGAGGTGGAATTGCCGGTATGGAAACAGCCTGTGCGCTGACCGATGCCGGTCATTGGGTGACTCTTATTGAGAAAGAACCTCAATTAGGTGGAAAGCTCAATCAATGGTCGTATCTCTTCCCTGATTTCACTCCGGTTGATACGATCACAAGTGCCCTTTTCGATAAATGTCAGGAAAAAGACTTTTCAATTTTGCTTCAGACCAAAGTAAAGTCGATCGACAGAAACCTCAATAAATTCAATTTGGAAACTTCCGGAGGACAAAAGCTGGAAGCTGATGCGATTGTTGTGGCAAGCGGATACGAAATTTTTGACGCCCAGCGCAAGGAAGAATATGGTTATAAAATATACGATCATGTCGTCACTTCGGCCGATCTGGAAAAATTGCTCAAACCCGGAAGTGACCTCACCGTAGCTGCCGGAAAAAATCCAAAACGTATTGCTTTTGTGCATTGCGTAGGTTCGCGTGATGAAAAATCGGGCAACCATTATTGCTCAAAAGTGTGCTGCATTACCGGTGTAAAACAGGCCATCGAACTCAAAAAACGTTTGCCGGAAGCCGAAATATTCTGTTTTTACATGGATTTGCGCATGTATGGCAAACATTTCGAAGAATTGTACCGCGAGGCCCAGGAAAAATACGATATCCAGTTTATCCGTGGTCGCTTATCTGAAGCTTCGGAAAAGATTGATAAAAGTTTATTAATCAAGGCTGAAGACACACTTTCGGGTCGCCCGCTTAAAATGAATGTCGATTTGCTGGTTCTGCTCGTTGGTATGGAAGCCGGCAAAGGAACTGCTGAAGCAGCTTTAGGCTGCGGAATTGCTTGCGAAGAATCAGGCTTTCTGAAAACAAATGATTCTTTTCTCTTTTCGAATTTATCGTCGAAAGAAGGCATTTTTCTGGCCGGAAGCTGCACCGCTCCGATGTCGGTAAACGATACCATTTTACATGCGCGGTCAGCAGCACAGGAAGTTAATAACTATTTAAAAAACAGTAAAAGCCCCATCCCCAACCCTTCCCCAAAATAGGGAAGGGAGTTTGGGCATAGAAGATTCGGATCTATTGAGAATAAATTTTAAAACAGTAATTTTTTAATAAAACTGATTTTGAAATCTTCTGCAAGACTCCGAAGGAGTCAAATTCGAATAACCCCGCGTGAGGAGGAACGACGAAACCCGGGGCTGTGAACGAAAAGGAAAATAAGGCGCATCTATAAATTTAGATTGAAAAGGAAAAACTGTATGCGCCGCATTGAAAAGTAACAATAAACATAGAAATGGAAATTTGATGACAAGGCAATTTTGACTCACAGGCGGATGATTATTGATGCATATTCGAAACTTGCTTTTTAAGCCTCCCCTTCTGAGGGAGGTTTGCCTGCCAGTCGCAGGCAGGGAGGGAGCTCTAAATTATAAACGAATGAAGGATTTTGGCTATACGGTGATTAAACAACGTACCATTGATTACGATCAATTCGACGGGCGATTGCTGAACGATGTTCTCGAAATGGAACCTTCGTTTAAAGTCTGTCTTTCGTGCGGAGGATGCACTGCCACTTGTAGCGCCAACGATTTGGTAAGTTTCAATGTCCGGAGAATTAGTCTGTCGCTGCGCCGGGGCGAAACTACCGAACTCGAATCGGAAATCCAAAAATGTATGCTCTGCGGCAAATGTATGTTGGTTTGTCCACGCGGAATCAACATCCGGAATGTAATCATGCTCATCAAAAAGAGTATTCTCAAATACAAACCTGTTAATCAGTAAAAAGTATGGAAAGAATCCCGTTTATATGGCCGTTTACCATTGGATTACTGTTTATTACTAGTTTTCTGGTCGTCATTATTGGTATCTGGATTTCAAGCCTTTCGAAAATCGATAAAAGCAGGATTTGGCATAGCATATTTACTCGAAAAAGCCTGCTGGCTATCCGCGAAATCTTTATGGAATCGCTGATTCACCGCAAAATATTCCGCAAAAATCCGGTTTTGGGATACATGCACATGAGCCTGGCATTTGGCTGGTTTCTGCTCATCGTTGTAGGTCACATCGAAGCTGTCATCCATTGTAAAAGTCTTTCAGTTACTGCTTATAAAGCCATCTTTTTTAGATATTTTGTTACTGAACCTGAAGTAACACTTTCAGGAAAGATACTGGCAGCAAGTATGGATTTATTGCTTGTTTTTGTGCTTTCGGGAGTGTTGCTTGCTTACTACAAACGAATCAACCGCCGTATATTTGGAATGAAAAAAACAACCAGATTAAAAGCTGGTGACCGAATTGCGCTCAGCGCCCTCTGGCTCATTTTTCCGCTTCGTTTTATGGCCGAAAGTGTTTCGGCAGGAATCCATCAGAATGGAAGCATTTTCAGTCAGCCAACCGGGAATATACTGGCAACACTCCTACCCGTTCAATCGCTCGAAATGCCATTGTGGTGGGCGTATTCAGGATCATTGGCTTTGTTTTTCGTGGCACTACCGGTTTCACGATACATGCACATTCCGGTTGAAGTGGTTTTAATTTTTCTCCGGAATTATGGTATCCGTGTAAAAAAACGAATTGGCGGTTTTTCGCGCATCCAGGTTTATTCTTGTTCGCGCTGCGGAATCTGCCTCGACAGTTGTCAGATGACGCACGCTGCAATCAAGGACACGCAGTCGGTTTATGTGCTGAAACACATCCGAAACCGGAACCTTTCCGACGAAAAACTCTTCAATTGCCTATTGTGTGGAAGATGCCAGCCTGACTGTCCTGTCGGTCTGGAATTAAACAGCTTACGCATTACGCAGCGCATTGAATCGACCAAAGAATACAACTCTTCGTATGATTACCTGAAAAATGGCAAGGTAGCTGTCAGTCCGCAAACAGAAGTAATCTATTTTGCCGGTTGTATGACGCATTTGACGCCATCCATCATCAAGTCGATGCGAGAAATTTTTAAGGTTGCCGATGTCAAATTCTGGTTTATGGACGAGGAAAAAACGGCCTGCTGTGGTCGTCCATTGATGCAGGTTGGGCAATACGAAGCCGCTAAAAAGCTGATTGCACACAACCGCGAACGGATATTGGCTTCAGGAGCTAAAAAACTGGTCGTCTCCTGCCCGATTTGTTACAAGGTTTTCAATGAAGATTATGCGATGGCGGGTATTACCGTTCAGCACCATTCGGAATACCTGCTTGAACTGATGGCTGAAAAGCGAATTCCGATGCTAAAAATGCCGCTCAGAGCGGTTTATCACGATCCTTGCGAACTAGGGCGTGGAAGTGGAATATACCATCAGCCACGTTTGTTACTTGACGAATATGTGGATTTGATTCCGATCAAGAATGAGAAAGAATCAGCCTACTGTTGCGGTGGAAGTTTGGCTAATGTAAAAATTCAAATGAATGAACGCAATGAAATAACAAACAAGGCATTAGATGAATATTTGACTCAGAAACCGGAGATGCTGATAACTGCTTGTCCGCTGTGTAAAAAAACATTTGCTAAAAGTAATAAGCTGCCCGTGCACGACATTGCTGAAATTGTATACATGGCAATCAAGGAGAACAGCAACATGGATACCGAAGAATACCAGCATTCTGCTACTGTAAGATCTTTAAAATCCCTATCCTTTCCGGCACGATGATTCCCTGATAATCAATTCTGTAGGAAGAGTAATTGTCTGATAGGTTCGTTCCTTGTTCTCAATTTTCCGGATAATCAGTTCTGCAGCTTTTTGCCCCATTTCGAATCCGGGTTGGGCAATGGTTGAAATCGACGGCGAAACCACCTTTGAAAATGGCTCGTTGCTAAATCCCACAATGCCAACATCTTCAGGAATTCTCATTCCCAAATCCCGAAGGTAAATCATTGCGCTTAAAGCAGTTGTATCATTTCCGCAGAAAAGGGCATCAGGCGGATCGGGCAAACTCATAAGTTGCTTAACTGCAAGAATCCCATCATCACTCGTCAATTTGTTAATATGAATCAATGACTCATCGAATGGAATTCCATTTTTGTGAAGTGCGTCGATGTAACCGTTTTTACGGTCAAAGTAGGTTGTCAGATTTTGTGGACCAGCCAAATGTCCGATTCGATTATATCCTTGATCGATTAAATGTTGCGTAACCCGAAAACCTCCGGCAAAGTCATCCACAACAATCTTGTCGGTTTCAATTTCAGGAACAGCACGATCGAAAAACACCAGCGGAATATGTTTTTTCCGGAAAAGCTTTAAATGTTCAAACGTACTGGTTTGCATGGCAATCGAAATAATCAATCCATCGATCCGGTTGGAAAACATCGATTGCACGATGTCTATTTCCTTTTGAGCCAAGTCGTTCGATTGCGAGATCACAACTGTAAATCCAGCTTTGTAGGCAACATCTTCGACTCCGCTAATGACCGACGAAAAGAAATGCCTGTTGATTAACGGAACCACAATTCCGATGGTATTCGACTTTTTATTCCGGAGATTGGATGCAAGTATATTGGGCTGATAACCCAACGACTGAGCCAATGCCTTGATTTTCTCCCTGGTCTTCAGACTGATTCTTGGATTGTCGTTTAATGCCCGTGATACGGTAGAGGCAGAAATCTGGAGCTCTCTGGCTATATCATGAATCGTGGGTTCCGAATTTTTATTCATAGCTTTACGAAATGTGAAGCAAATGTGCGAATTATTTCGAATTCAGCCATCAAAATTAAAATTAAAATGCAATCGATTGCGCATATCTGAATTTCAATTACATTTGTGAAATAAAAATAAAAACGATCTACTATGTCAATTATTTTTGAAGAACGGTTTGCATCTCATCCTTCAGATGCCAAAAAGTACGATACGACTCAGCTTCGCGAGCATTTTCTGATCGAAAAAGTGATGGAAGACGATCAAATCCGTCTGGTTTATTCGCATTACGATCGGTATATTTCTGGTGGTGCGGTGCCTGCTCACGGTCCTCTGGAACTTACCAGCATCGATCCTTTAAAATCAGTTCATTTTTGCGACCGCCGCGAACTTGGAATCATCAATGTCGGTAAAAAAGGCATTGTGGTGGTCGACGGAACTGAATATATCCTCGAATTTAAAGAAGCCTTGTACATTGGGAAAGGTGCAAAGCACATTGTATTCATATCTGCGAGCACTAAAGAATCAGCACGTTTTTACCTGAATTCGACTCCTGCACACAAGGAATTGCCAACCCGGCACATTACCTTGAAAGATGCTAATGTGCTACAAATGGGTTCATTGGAAACGTCAAACGAGCGCCAAATCAATCAATTGTTGATCAGTAAAGTCATAGAAACCTGTCAGTTGCAGATGGGAATTACCGAATTGCGCCCCGGGAGTGTATGGAATACCATGCCGGTACACACCCACAGCCGCCGCATGGAAGTTTATTTCTATTTCAATGTTCCTGAAGGACAGGCTGTTTGCCATTTTATGGGTCAACCGCAGGAAACACGCCACATGTGGATGCACAACGAGCAGGCGGTCATCTCGCCCGACTGGTCGATTCACTCGGCAGCCGGAACCAGTAATTACATTTTCATCTGGGGCATGGCTGGCGAAAACATGGACTATACCGACATGGATGTTCACCGTACAAACGACTTGAAATAACTATTTATCAGCTCCCGACTATGAAAATTATATACGCTTTTTTCATACTTCTTTCTTTAAGTTTTAACACACTTGCATTTTCAGGAAAAAACGATGAAATTTCGATTATCATTGAAAATCCGAACACATTCCTGATAAAAGACGAAGTGATCGAATTGGATTGGAATTCGCTTGCAAAAAGTAATTCATCGGTTTTAGCTTCGGTATTTATAGTTGAAGATCAACTTACCGGGAAGCAAATCCCCTACCAGATTATTCAGGATGAAGCAAAGAAGCCAGTGCTGCTATTGATTCAGGCCAGTGTTGCTGTCCGGTCGAACCTGAAGATCCGGATTAAAAAGGGTACTCCGGAAACTTTTAAAACAAAGACTTTTGGGCGGATGGTTCCGGAACGAAAAGACGATTTTGCATGGGAAAACGACAAAATTGCTTTCCGGATGTATGGGCCTGCTTTGGAAGCAACTGGAGAAATAAGCAGTGGGATTGACGTTTGGGTAAAAAGCACCACAGAACTAATCATTGACAAATGGTATAAGTTGGACGATTACCACGTTGACCACGGTGAAGGGTTGGATTGTTACAAAGTTGGTCCGACTTTGGGTGCCGGAGGTATTGCTCCCACTGCAAATGGGAGACTCTTCTATTCAAAGAATTGGGCGACTTATAAAATTATAACTACCGGAAATTTGAGGACAGTATTTGAACTTACTTACAGTCCCTGGTTGTTCATCGGAAAAGAAATTACCGAAACCAAACGCATCACCCTGAATGCAGGATCTCACTTAAATCAGTTAGAAGTAACCTACAAAACTAATGATCTGGATACTATTTCGGTGGCGATGGGCATCGTGAAAAGAACTGAAAAGGGAATTGCGGTTTTAAATGAAGAAACAGGATACATCGCTTATTGGGAGCCAACTTACAAGCAATTTGGTACAACCGCAATCGGTTTGGTAGTGCCTGAAAACTTAGGAATGTCGATGATTGAAAACCATTTTACGGCCATTGGAAAAGCGCTAAATAGTATTCCATTCAGATATTATCAGGGAGCCAGCTGGGATAAAGCAGGTGAATTTGTAAGCGATCAGGATTGGGAGAAGTACCTGAAAGAATTCGCTTTGAAATTAAAAACTCCCTTGAAAATAATTATAAACCAGTAAATTAAGAGATAATGACAAATGACCTTTTTGATCTAACAGGAAAAGTAGCACTGGTTACCGGAGCTACCCACGGATTAGGTATGGCAATGGCTACAGCCTTGGGAAATGCCGGTGCAAAAATCGTAGTAAACGACATTATTGCCGAACGGCTCGAAGTCGCGAAAAAAGAATATGCTGCGAATGGAATTCACATTTCAACCTATGTTTGCGATGTGACCAACGAGAAACAGGTCAAAGAAATGTTGGCGCTGATTGAAGAAGAAGTCGGTGCAGTGGATATTCTGGTCAACAATGCGGGAATCATCAAACGTATTCCGATGGTTGATATGGAAGTTGCAGATTTCGAACAGGTGATCAAGATTGATTTAATCGCACCCTTCCTCGTTTCGAAATATGTTGCCAAACGAATGATTGAGCGCAAATCAGGTGGTAAAATTATCAATATGTGTTCGATGATGAGCGAATTGGGACGCAGCTCTGTTAGCGCCTATGCAGCAGCAAAAGGTGGTCTGAAGATGCTGACCAAAAGTCAGGCTACCGAATGGGCCAAATACAACATTCAGTCGAACGGAATTGGTCCCGGATATTTTGCAACTGCGCAAACCGCTGCAATTCGCGAGAATGGCCATCCGTTCAACGATTTCATCATCAACCGCACTCCGGCAGCCCGTTGGGGAGAACCATCCGATTTAGCAGGTGCCGTAGTATTTTTGGCCGCCAAAGCTTCTGACTTTGTTAATGGTCATATTTTGTATGTTGATGGTGGAATTTTAGCTACCTTAGGCAAGGCTGAAAACGAAGAATATTAAACGGATCAAATCATGAAAAAAATAGTCACATTCGGAGAAATCATGTTGCGATTGGCAACGCCGGAATATCAGCGATTTTCGCAGGCTACCAGCTTAAATGCAACCTTTGGCGGAGGCGAAGCCAATGTCGCTGTGTCGCTGGCTAATTTTGGATTAAATGCTGAATTTGTAAGCCGTCTTCCTGAAAACGATATCGCAAAGGCATGTATTATGGATTTGCACAAACATGATGTGAGCACCCAAAACATGCAGTTTGGTGGAGAGCGCATTGGCATCTATTTTCTGGAAGCCGGTGCAGTTGCCCGTTCCAGCAAAGTCGTTTACGACCGGGCTCATTCATCGATTTCAGAGATTAAACCCGGAATGATCAATTGGGTGAAAGTATTTGAAAACACGCAATGGTTTCATTGGACCGGCATTACTCCAGCTATTTCGCAGAGCGCGGCTGATGCGTTGAAAGAAGCCATTGAAGTGGCAAACCGGATGGGAATTACTGTTTCGACCGATTTGAATTTCAGGAAAAACCTATGGAAATATGGCAAAAAGGCTTCCGAAGTGATGCCCGAATTGGTTGCCGGATGCGACATTATTTTAGGGAATGAAGAAGATGCCGAAATGGTTTTTGGAATTAAACCTGAAGGCGTAAATGTAACCGGCGGACATATCGATGCGGCTGCCTATCAGTCAGTTTGTGAACAATTGATGGTGCGTTTTCCCCGTGCAAAAAAGGTCATTGTTACCCTGCGCGGATCAATCAACGCCAATCACAATACCTGGTCGGGCGTTTTGTGGGATGGGAAACAACTCCTGAAAGCTCCTGATTACAACATTACCCATATCGTGGATCGCGTTGGCGGTGGCGACAGTTTCATGGGTGGATTGATTTACGGATTGATTACCTATGCCGGTGATGATCAAAAAGCGTTGAACTTTGCTGTTGCGGCTTCATGCCTGAAACACACAATTCATGGCGATTACAACCTGGTTACAGTTGCCGAGGTCGAAAACCTGATGAAAGGTGATGGCTCAGGAAGGGTTTCGAGATAACGGCCTC
>JBBQMW010000117.1:0-12145 GCA_038329265.1 Bacteroidales bacterium
GTTTCAAGCGGTGAACTTGTCCGGACTACTTTAACTTCTGGAAACCGTTGTTCGATTTCGTTTTTCAAATCTAAAAAAAGCAGCGGATCATTGGGAAAAACCACCAGAAACTGGCACGCTTCCGAATCTATTTTTTGATCCATTTCTAGTGGTTCTGAATGCGATAGAAAATATTGAAAATAGCTTTCGAATTCATGACAGGGGACACTTCCGCGATGGTACCAGCATTTGTAATTTTCAGGAACAGGTTTAAATAGATGAAAATTCAAATCGAGTTCAAACAGAAAATCAGCGATTTGCTGAACGTTTTGTTTGCTCATATTTTGCTGATAGAGCATCTTTTTCTGTTTCCAGTCGTAAACACCCGCGCCTGAAGAAAAAACGATATAATCAAAAGGTACTTCTTCAGAAATAACATCCATGGTTTTATTCAGGTTACGACCTGTGGCTACCACTCTGAGAATTTCCTTTTCGCCAAGCAAGTGAAGCATTTCAATGTTTTTATCCGAAATCGACTTGTCATTCTTTAAAAACGTCCCATCCAAATCAGTCGCGACAAGTTTTAGTTTTTTGCTTTTATCCATATTTCCGAAGTTTCGCGTTGAATTCAGGTTGAAAAATCAACGCTTTTTTGATATTATTGCTTGATAACTGCCCTTAAAAGAATTCCCAAATTTAAGTATAAATAGAGATTACTTTGGCGGCATCAGGTTATTAACCCCGATTTTATATCTTTGCAGACCTAAAATTAAGAACAATTAACTTTTGAAAAGGATGTGTTTCAGTAATGAAATACAAAATAGCTATACAAATCTGGAAAATTAAAGCTCACTGATATATTTTATTTCAATTGACAGCGAATGAAGATTGCATTAATTGGTTACGGAAAGATGGGAAAAGAGATTGAAAAAATCGCTTTGGACCGCGGACACGAAATAGTTTTAAAAATTGATATTACCAATCCGGAAGATCTGACGATCGCAAATTTACAAATGGCCGATGCCGCCATTGAATTTACCACACCAACTTCAGCGATAGCTAATTACAAGCTCTGTTTCGAAGCGGGAGTCCCGGTAGTTAGTGGCACAACCGGTTGGCTCGAACATTTACCCGAAGTTCAGGAGTACTGTAAAACGATGAATGGAACGTTCTTTTACACGTCGAATTACAGCCTGGGAGTAAATATTTTCTTTGCACTAAATCGGAAACTGGCTGAACTTATGGCCAACCACACCGAGTACAAGGTTGAAATGAAAGAAATACATCACACCCAAAAACTCGATGCCCCAAGCGGAACTGCAATTACTTTGGCTGAAGGAATCATGGAGCAAATTCCGGAGAAAAAATCATGGGTGAATCAGGCAACCGATGTTCCCGATGAATTGGGAATTATTTCGGAGCGCGAGGGTCAGGTGCCCGGAACGCACATTATTAAATACGATTCGGAAGTTGATTACATCGAAATTACCCATTTGGCAAAGAACCGCAAAGGACTTGCCTTTGGTGCTGTTTTGGCCGCCGAATACAGTTTCGGCAAAAAAGGAATACTTACCATGAATGATTTGTTAAATATCTAAATACATAGTAAAATGAAAGAAATACTTTCAAGTAAATGGTTCAAGTTTGCAGTGGTCGGATTAATTTACCTGCTTTGGGTAGTCTGGATCGAAAGCTATATCTGGCTGATCGGGCTTGCCGTTATTTTCGATATGTACGTCACAAAAAAAGTGCACTGGGCATTCTGGAAAAAGAAAAATACTCCGGACGGAAGACAAACCAAAGTGGTTGAATGGATTGATGCTATCATCTTTGCAGTAATTGCTGCCACATTTATCCGGATGTTCTTCATTGAAGCCTACACCATTCCAACTTCATCGATGGAAAAGTCGATGCTGATTGGCGACTATTTGTTCGTCAGTAAAACTTCATACGGCCCAAAACTGCCAAATACTCCACTTTCGTTTCCTTTCGTACATCATACCATGCCTTTATCAACGACCCAAAAATCGTATGTTGAATGGATTCAAAATCCATACAAACGTATTGCCGGATTCGGAAAAGTGAAAAATAACGATGTGGTGGTTTTTAACTTTCCTGAAGGCGATACTGTGGCCGTGAAAGTTCAGAACCAAAGTTATTATTCGCTGGTTCGCAGCTATGGCCGCCAGCGGGTTTGGCAGGAAAAAGAAACATTTGGAGAAATTATTTCGCGTCCGGTTGACAAACGTGAAAATTACATCAAACGCTGCGTGGGTATTGCCGGTGATGTGATTGAACTGAAAAGTGGGCAATTGTATGTGAACGGAAAGGAACAGCAGCATTTTCCGGGAATGCAATACGATAACATTGTTACCACCGACGGAAGCGGAATTAACAAACGGACACTCGAACAGCTTAAAATTGCTGAAGACGACCGCCACGTATATTCAAACTCTCAGTACCTGTTCCCATTGACGCAGGAAAACGAAAAGAAACTGACAGCGATGCCAAACGTAACTTCGGTAAAAAGAACCCTGATTCCGGGAGCAAACTGGGATCAAAATATATTCCCGTTCAGCAACAAATATCCCTGGAATGTCGACAATTTCGGACCACTTCAGATTCCGAAGAAAGGACAATCCGTTCAATTGACTATCGACAACCTGCCTATGTATGAACGCATTATCGACCTTTACGAAGCCAATGATCTGAAAGTAAAAGATGGCGCAATATACATTAACGGAGCCGTGGCAAGCAGTTACACTTTTAAGATGAATTACTACTGGATGATGGGCGACAACCGTCACAACTCGGCAGACTCTCGCTACTGGGGCTTTGTTCCGGAAGATCACATTGTTGGTAAAGCAGTTTTCATTTGGCTTTCGATGGACAAAGACCAACCTTTCTATAACAAAGTTCGCTGGAGCCGCTTGTTCTCGTTTGTACGCTAAAAAAGTGATCAGTCTCAGTATTCAGTTTTCATAAACTGAACTTAATCTCATAAACTAAAAGCGAAACCATGTCGTTTAAAGTTATTGTATTTGTGCTATTTTCAATTGTACTGGCAATTTTCACCTACCAGAACCAGATTCTAATCAACATCCGCTTTCTCGAATGGGAAATAACCGATGTTCCTTTGGCAATTATTCTGTTATCCGGACTGATCTTTGGCTTTTTCCTTGACTTAATTCTACAACTTCCAAGAATCATACGGCTCAAAAGAGAATTAAAAAAAGTTGTTATCGAACTCAAACGAAGTGAAGAAATTGTTCCGGCTAAAGATGAGGACATTGATGCTGAAGGTGTGAGTATGGGTCGGGATTATAAAGGCGGATTTTTTAATGAATAACGATGACACAACACCCCGGCATTTTGCTGAGTACCGCTTATTTTGCCCCTGTAAAGTATTTCTCCAAACTGGCTGCTTATCCTGAAGTTTTCATCGAACAACACGAGAATTTCATCAAACAAACATATCGGAACCGTACAGTTATTCTGGGTGCAAACGGCCCGGTTTCACTCATTGTTCCGGTGGAGAAAGGCCGCGAACAAAAAATAAGAATTAAAGATCTTCGCATTTCGTACGACGAAGAATGGCAGCGAACTCATTGGAGAACGATTTTTTCTGCCTACAACTCCTCTCCTTTTTTCGAATATTATGCCGACGATCTGGAGTCTTTTTTCAGAAAGAAATATGATTTTCTATTTGACTTTAACCAGCAAATTACCGAAACGCTTCTGGAAATTCTGGAAATTGAAGTTGATTTAAAAGTGACCGGAGATTTTGAACAAATTCCTGAAACATGCCTGAACTTCCGTGAGAAAATCAATCCAAAGGCACACAGGAACGCCGAAGATTCCAACTTTGAAGCATTGCCATACACCCAGGTTTTTGCCGAAAAATTTGGGTTTATTCCCGATTTAAGTATTCTGGATTTGCTTTTTAACGAAGGACCTGCGGCACATCAGGTTCTACTGGATTCAAATATTCCCCGAATAACTCGCCTTAATTGAATATTAATAAAACCTTAGTGACTAAAGCCAACTCCTTAATTCAAAACCGCATTCACCTTTTCTTGCATATAATCAACCGGAACACCACCCCACATTCCCGGATTTCATGAATTTGACCACTTTCTGAAGTGTTTTCAGGAAAAGGCTAACTAAGGTAGATAAGGTTTGGGTTGGTGGTACTTGACCAGTTACTCAGGTAATTGGAAGGGAAATAAGGTTTTCAAAAAAAATAGCCTTGCAAAACTGCAAGGCTATTAAATATCAATAATTCAAACAATTATTGCTTGATGAATTTCTCGGAAGTTCCATCGCTGAATCTGACAAAGTACAAGCCTTTACGCAAGTTCGCAACATCAAATTTTGCCTGTGTTCCATTGGCTGTTTTCTCGATCAGTTTCTGACCAACAGCATTGTATACAGACACTTTAGAATTAGCAACAGCAATTTTGCTGATTTTCAGTTCGGTTTGAACAGGGTTCGGGAACAACTGAACTTTATTCTTTGCATTCGAAAGTACAGGAGCCGAAAGAGCTAAATCAGCTTCTTTGATCAACATTACACTGTCCTGATAGATTTTTTCGTTTGAAAGTGCAAGCGCCCAATATAATTTTTGCGGAGTTGTTTCCAGCAATTGATCGAAAGTAACATGGAAGATAAACCAAGTTGGCTCCATCATGATGTTGTAATGCCATTCCGATCTTCCACTCTGTGCTTCAGCATCAGATGAAGCTCCATAACGGTTCCAATTATTTGCCGGAGAATCTTCAAACATTACATTAGCCGGAGTATTATCAGCACTTGCCCACGACTTAAATTTAAAAATGTAAGGAACATTCGGTTCGCATGTCATACTAGCCTGAGCGTGTTGATACATCCAGTTGAATGCACCTATACCACATTGAATCTCGCATGTTCCATCTACTACAACTGGATTTGCTGCGCCAGGTGCTCCGGCAGTATCAACATATCCGCTCCAACCTTGCAGCCCATCCGCTCCTTGGTCGTAAAGTCCGTTTTTGATCTGGTTAAAATTAACCCAAAGATCATTCTGGTCGATTAATTGCCCACTGATAGTTACAGTAACTTTATCTTCAACAAACGAACCATCCTTAGCCATTGCTTTGACATAAACAGTACCATCTTTTTGTGCTGTGAGCATACCATCTTTAGTGATGGATGCCGCACCTGTAATGCTTTCGACTGACCAAGTCACTTTTTGAAAAGTAGCTTCAGCGGGTAAAACAGCAGCCATCATTTGAAGCGTACCATTATCTTCAGTAATAGTTGTCCCACCTGAAACTGTAATTTTTTCGACCGTAACTGCTTCATTAGCACCTTCAAACATTACTGTTCCTGCATTATCCATGTTATTCCAGGCTCCACCAGCCGTCCAAACTGCAAATAACTGAGCTGTAGCCTCAGTATCGCGGTCAATGATGGTCACATCAAATCCCATTGGAGCTGTTAAGTCGATTGCAGCTCCTTCCTTGTCCATCAATTTTGAAAAAGGAACAAAGTATTCCGCAATATAAGTGGGGTCGGTAACCATAAAAGCATGTTCACCGTCAGCATCGGCTACATTGGCGCCATTAATACCAGCTTCTGTCGCTGCAGGTGCAACCTGATAATGTCCCGAACCAGCAATCGAAGGACCAACACCATCCTTTTTATCCGGATTAACATCGAAATAGAGTTCCGGTTTATCATACTTATAACTGGCTCCACCGGTTTTATAAGAAGGATACCAAACGTCGTCATTTACTTTAAGCAAAACGAAAATCCCATCGGCGTTCCATAAAGCTTTCCAGGTTGTAGTACCTTCAGGTCCCACGGTTGCTACACCGGCATCAGTTGATTTTGCAATGTTGTAGGTATTGGCATTTTCCCAAACAGCATCAACAACACCATCGATTTTAGGAGCTACATCGGTTTTTTTAATCATATTAGAAGCTATAGCCTCATCTTGCGAGAATACAAGAGTTCCGGCATTATCCATGTTATCCCATGATCCACCGGCAGACCAAACTCCATAAGTCCGGGCGATATCATCACCATCCCGATCAATAATGGCTATGTCAAAACCCATCGGAAGCGTTAAGTCAATATCAGCACCATCCTTATCTTTAAATTTTGAAAAAGGAACAAAATACTCTACCATGTAGGAAGGATCAGTTACCATAAAAGCATGTTCCCCATCAGCATCAGCTACATTAGTACCAAAAATGCCAGCCTCATTAGCTGCTGGAGCAACCTGATAGTGACCTGCTGTATTCGCATTGGTTGAATTTGGACCTCCGCCATCCAGTAAAACCTTATTTACATCGAAATAAAGCTCAGGTTTATCATACTCCCAGCTATTTCCACCGCTTAAATACGAAGGATTCCAAACATCGTCATTAATCTTAAGAAGAACGTAAACGCCCTCAACTGTCCATAAGACTTTAAAAGTTGTTGTACCTACCGGGCCCAGCGTTGGTTCACCAGCATCCGTTGCAACAGCAATGTTGTACGTATTGGCACCCGACCATATCGCATCAACTACCCCATCGACTATTGGAGCTACAGGCGCTTTCTTAACAACAGCCTCCGGCGCTTGTGCCATAGCCATAGTACCAAAAACAGCACTTAATAATAAAGTAAAGATTTTTGTTTTCATAAACTTGAATTTTAATTGTTTATAAATAAAACTAGCTAGACCAAAAATAGGAAAAGAAATGTTGAGAAATGGGGAAATAAGTATTTATTACAACAATCAAAGTGTAATTTCCACAAGAAGTTAGAAGAGTATTACAATACACACAATTTTTTAATTTATAGGAAGATCGAAACTTGCAAGAGAATTGCCGGGGCTATACGAATTAACATATCCTTGAAGTTTGGCAAATGCTGGGTATCCAGGATCTATTTTCTTTAATTGTTCCAAGGCATTCTTAGCTTGTTCCAGTTGCCGGGATGATAGGCTTGAAACAATAGAATAATGAAGAAATCTGGAGTCGAACTTAAAATCGGGATAGGCTTTAGTTAGGAAATCCTGCGATTTATCGGGCACTCCCTTTTTTAGATAAAGTTCGCCAAGCATCCGGGAAACAATTGAAGTTTCTTCGGTCTCCCTCGAGCTTAGTAAGATTTCAATGGCCTTTTCCTGATTGTTCTTTGCCAAAAATTCTTTAGCTCCTTCAACCTCTCCTTTAACCTGCTCTGGAATGTAATCCATATAGGAAGTTCTCGGTGGCACAGGAATGCTTTGACCCGGGTTTAGTTTTCTAAAATAATCCTGAATATCTTTCCCTTCTACAGCCCGATTCATATAAACCAATGTTTGGTAAATCTTAATCAGTGTTTTTTGCTTTTGTTGGGCATCGGCAACCTCCTGAGCTTTTTGAAAATGTAACAAAGCAGCATCCAAATCATTTCTGATGGTGCAAATTTCGCCGGCACGGTAATGGGCATAAAAAACATCAGTGGTATACTCCAATGAACGCTCGAAATACTGAAGTGATTTTGGAAGATCATTCATTTGAAGCAAACAATCGCCGGCCTTTCTGAAATTATAACTCCAGTATGACCCCATCTTAGTCAAAGCATTATACTCCTTGTAGGCTTTTACCCAATCACCTTTTTTAAAATACATTTCAGCCAATTGTTCATGTGCCTGGGTCAGACTGATAGTGCGCTTTGCCATTACAGTAAAAGCCAGGGAATCAATCGTTCCGGTAGGTTTATATACTTGCCGGTAATCAACTGTGCTTTTAGATTCGTCGACAAATGGCCAATGGTACGACAAATTGGTTACCCGGTGTTTTCCGATCCAATAATCAAGATTGGTAAAACCATAATCTGCAATAAAACCTTTATAGCTCTTTTCCGTCGGAAAGTTAACTTCAGCAGCGATCAGTTTCGATTGTACAATTTCATTGTAGAATGATTCTGCCAGCAGGAATTGTCCCGGAATATTCGGATGCAAATGCTCTGTCAGCAAATTGTTCCCAACAATTCCATTGGGTGAATTTTTAGCAAAAAGTTCAACTGTAGGAACGAAATGGTTCTGATATTTGTCACAAAGTTTCTTGATGATACTATTGATGTCGGAAGAAGCCCTAAATCGGATACAATCGTAATCGCGTGCCAGCATGTAGTTTTCTTTCGCTTTCGCGATATTTCCCTGAGCTTCAAACTTTTTTGCTGTTTCGTAATACTCCTCAGCGCCTTTAAGTTCGGCTGTTGCAATAGATTTAAAAGGTTTAAGGTCGCGTAAATTACTTACCAGATCGCTAATAAATACCGTCACATTTTTCTGCTTTGCCATGGATAGCATGGTATTCAGGTTTTGCTCGTAATTCTGAATTCCTTCCTGGTATTTATTACTGCCATAGGTAATATCGGCATCCTTTACCATGCGTGTCATCAGGGTTCCATGCTTTTCGCCTGATTTTCCGAAACCAAAAATCCCAACAATTTTCCCAATTGAATTTACGGTCAGCTGGTAAACCTTATCATTCAACAATGCCAGATGCATCCTGATAAGAGTTGGACTATGAAAAGCTGCTTCGTTGGAACCTGCACCAAATGCGCCGTAAAACTCGTTGTGTCCGGCATAAATGAGTATTGCATCGGGATTTTGATCTAAAATCTGCGGCATAAAATCAGCCAGAGTAAAACTGTTAATTGCGGTTATTGCGGTATTGACGAGTTCAATTTTCTTTCCCGGATAGGCATCCCGAAGCCGCTCATTCAATATTCGAGTGAACATGAGATTATTGTCGTATGGGAAACCAACAACACTGGAACTTCCCATCGCGAAAATACGGATGACATCGTCCGGTTTTTTCTTCAGGAACATATCTTTGGGAGGTGCTGAATACTCCATTTTATTGAAATATTTTTTTCCGATCTCCGGATTAACCACATAGTATTTCTCCATAACGGCATCCGGATGATTCACAAAAAGTGAAAAATTATCGCCATATCCTGAAAGCCTCAAGATCAGCTCAAGTAACATCAGGAAAACAATGGGTAACGTAATTGCTATTATACTGAAAACCCTTTGCTTTGATTTGGAGATGGGTGCTGAGGATTTGGAAGATGCGGTGGTTGGTTTTGTTGGCGGGGCGATTTGTTTGGATTTAATATTTTTCATGAAAAAATGATTTCAAAATATATTCTTTGTTATAAAACTTTATGCCGTTGGTTAATTTAAACCGGGAAGATTAATCCGCAGCAAATTGATAGTTTCTAGCAAATTCTTCTTTGAGATGTGTCAGTTGTTCCTTATCAAATACGAAATCATTCAGTACCAAATAATCAATCTCAGTATTCATGAAACAACGGAAGGCATCGTAAGGCGTTCCAACAATGGGTTCACCCCGAACGTTGAAACTGGTATTTATGACGATTCCATAACCTGTCAATTTCTTAAACTCGTTAATTACATTCCAGAAACGTTCGTTGGTCGACTTGCTTACGGTTTGTACCCGTGCCGAATAGTCGATATGGGTGATAGCGGGAACGTCAGAGCGCTCGAAATACAAACGGCGGTACAGATCACCATTGTTATAATCAACGGGCAGTTTGCGGCACCTTTGAGGCAATACCGGCATCACCAGCAGCATATACGGAGAAGGAGTATTCAGCGTACAAAACGCTGCAATGTCTTCTTCGAGAATGGCAGGGGCAAACGGTCGGAAACTCTCCCTGAACTTAATTTTCAGGTTCATCTTTTTCTGCATTTCCGGGTTGCGGGCATCGCCAATAATGCTGCGGTTTCCAAGAGCTCGCGGCCCAAATTCCATGCGACCCTGAAACCAGCCAATCACCTTTCCTGAATTGATCAGCGATGCTGTATGCTTGGCGAGTTCGATCGGATTTTCAAAATAGTTGTGCGGAATATCGTATCTTTTAATGAACTTCCGGATATCATGTTCAGTATAAAAAGGTCCCAAATAGGAACCTTGCATCGAATCTTCAGGATCGACTTTGCGTGACTGACCGAGATACTGATACCAGCCCGATAATGCGGCACCTAATGAACCTCCTGCATCGCCCGCAGCTGGCTGTATCCATAAGTTTTCGAACAGACCACTTTCATAGATTTTACCATTCGATACACAGTTCAGTGCAACACCTCCGGCCATAACCAGATTTTTACAACCGGTAAGTTCTTTGGCCGTTTTTGCAAGTTTTAGCACAATTTCGTCGGTTACTTGCTGGATGGCCAATGCCATGTCCATATAGGGCTGAGTAATTTCGCTTTCTTCGTCTCTCCGTGATATTCCAAAAAGTTTTTCCCACTTTTTGTTGTTGCACATGGTCAGCCCGGTTGCGAAATTGAAATAATCCATATTTAGCAATAACGAACCATCGAGACGCACATCAACTAAATGATTAACTATCAGTTGTTTAAACGATTCAACCCGACCGGATTCCGGAATACCATAAGGCGCAAGGCCCATCAGTTTATACTCACCGCTATTCACACGAAATCCGCAGTAGTATGTAAATGCCGAATACAAAAGTCCGATTGAATGTGGAAAATGCAACTCCTTCAGGATTGTAATCTGATTCCCTTTCCCCTGTAAAATTGCGGTAGTTGTCCATTCGCCAACACCATCAATCGTCAAAATAGCGGCCTCTTCAAACGGTGAAGGAAAGAATGCGCTGGCAGCATGTGACAGGTGATGCTCGGAGAACAAAATCGGGATATTCGCGGTAAAACCAATTGCTTTCAATTGCTTCCGGATAAGGCTTTTCATGAAAAGCTTATCTTTCAGCCAAACAGGTATTGCATTGATAAAACTAATCAATCCCTTTGGTGCGAAAGCATGATAGGTTTCGAGTAAACGTTCAAATTTGATGAATGGCTTATCGTAGAACACTACACATTCCAACGCATCAGCATCAATTCCAGCTTCCTCCAAACAATATTGAATGGCATTTACCGGAAAACCGTCATCGTGTTTTTTACGTGTGAAACGTTCTTCCTGAGCTGCAGCAATAATTTTCCCATCCTGTACCAGCGAAGCGGCACTGTCGTGATAAAAAGCAGATATTCCTAAAACAGCTTTCCCCATGGTTTAAAAGATGGTGTAAATGAACGGCGCAATAGCCGTTCCGGCAGTAAAAACTATAATTAAGGCAAAAAACAGAAGCACAACAATTAAAGGCAACAGCCAGAATTTCTTTCGTACTTTCAAAAATTGCCAAAGTTCTTTGATGAATTCCATATTCGAATGTAGTTAATTTAATAAGGTGTTGTGAGATCGGTCCGTACATAAGTGTGGTTCCGTTCGGTAAAAACTGAATTCGTATTTTTTTTAAACTTTTCCAATCTGAGCGTATCCTTGCCCATCGCTTTCCGGATCATTGAAACCGGCCAGACAAATACAAAAAATACAATGGTCAAAATGACCTTCGACATAATTTTACCCAGAAGATCGGAGATATTGAGCCATAAAAATGTAAACGGGAAAATCAATACGGGGGCAATGAGTAGAATGATTACTTCAGTAATAGACACCACCAAGGTAAGTTGCAGCTTATAAAAATGCCCAACCAGCAGGCTGAGAAGTAGAAGCGCTAATCCTGAATCGGTGTGTTCTTTTTTCGAGAAACTGGTTCGTAGCTGCATTTTCTATCAATATCAAATGAATAATACCTGAATGTTTGCGGCAAATATACCAAAATAGTGAATCATATTCGCCAAAGGTCTGAAAGACCGGCATATAATAGCACAGGGTAATTGAACCCTGTGGATGCTAGAACAATTCGTGAATTTTTCATTCAAAATCAAAAAAAACAATACAACCTATTTCTACATGACACGGATTGCAAATCCGCGCAAGCGTGGGTCGTTTTTGTTTCCGTTCTTTACCAGCCAACTCCATAAAAAAAAGATCCTTGCGTTTCCGCAAGGCTCTCAACTATCAATTATATTGAAAGATTATTGTTTGATGAACTTTTCTGAAGTTCCATCGCTAAATCTTACAAAGTACATGCCTTTACGCAAGTTGGCTACATCAAATTTAGCCTGAGTTCCGTTAGCTGTTTTTTCCATCAGTTTTTGACCAACTGCATTGTAAACAGAAACTTTAGAATTAGCAACAGCAATCTTACTAACTGTCAATTGGGTTTGAGCAGGGTTAGGATAAAGCTGAAC
>JBBQMW010000118.1:0-12138 GCA_038329265.1 Bacteroidales bacterium
TGTGTAAAAGGTATCATATCAGTGGGTTGTAACAAATAATTAAATTTTCTGAAACCAGAACTTCAGGAAAGTAAAAGTACCTTTTTCATTGCCTGAAAATAGGCTTGTTAATAAAAATTAGGAAAAAGTTTGGAGAGAAAATGAAAGGCGAAAATCATTCATTGAACTTCAGGTCTTCTTATTTTTAATTGAAGTTTCAGTCATGTTTATTGGTAAAGAATCCTTTTTGAAAATCCAGATACGACTTATACCAATGCCGATTTCCCAAGCGCTGAACGATAGATTGACGCATTCTTTTTGAATGAAAAGCTGTTCGGATTTGCCCCAGATAAATGACAAAAATTTGCCAGATAATGTATAATCCAGCCCGATGAAGACGATAAAAAACAGGTGAACTCAGATTAAGAGAATGCTTTTTCAAAAGGAGTCGGGCCGAAAAGTTAAACCATGGATAGAACTTTTCGGAAAGCCCAAATACTTCACCAGCAAAAATAAAGTATGCGATGGCTTTTTGCTTATTTTCAATTTGGGGCAGCGTATCTTTAATTTCACATCTTTTTGACATGAGGTATAGGTCATAAATATCGCGAAAGGATACTATTCCGTATGCATGGCCACGATTGCTCAACTGACTGTGTATGAAATTATGGATGATTTTATGATTGTCGGAGAGAACAAAACAACCTTGCAGCGACTGAACCGTCTTTTTCTCCTGATCAATAATTTCTGAATTGTATTTCCTGAGGTAGTATTTCCTGACAGGTATCCGGTGAATTTCAATGCTTGCCACAAATCCGGGATGCGAAAGCCTGGGGTAATGCTTCATCTCTGTGACCTCTTCATAATCTGCGCCTAGAGTTTTACTCGTATAACCTTCATCTTCAAATAGACTTCCTGATAAGAGATAGTCCTTTTCGGGTACAAGAAAATCAATATCACCCAAAATCCGTTCTCCAGTGTCAGCATAAATCCCATCTAACAGATTACCTGATCCTTTCATAAAAACAGGATAAATATTGTTTCGATTCAGGACATTTGTAATGTGCTGAAGTTGTTCAAGAATGAGCTTATTGCGTTGTACATTGAGATCGTGAATGTCCTTTAAATGTTGATTGAGCTCTACGGGAATATGTTCCAAAATGTGGTGATCGCGGAATTGCAGGTATATTGCAGGCAGAATCAGATGGGTGCTGCATAGGTGTACAAATTGTTCCCAATCGATCTGATCAGCCCGACATTTTTCAATAATTGCATCTCCGAATTCGGGATGCTCGTTAAGTGTCAAACATTTTCCAGTAAAATAGAAAAGCTCCTTGTTAGTCATGATCGAACAGGTTTGTTATTGCTTCCAATGCCTTCTGATTGTTTGAATAGCTCAGTTGGTAAAACGACTTTTGCAAAATACGGTCGAAAAAGATTTCGGCATTACCTATGGAGGGCGCCACCCATGATTGATCGAGCAGCAACCTGATCCCTGTTAACGGATCCAATTTTTCCAAGACAAAATCAACCGATTTGTCGTATTTTATAAAGATGAACTCCTGAACCGGGAATATATTTTTCGTAAAATCGGGATGATGACTTGAGGCCAAATACCGCACACTTTTCTCCGGAGAAATATAGTTCAGCTCTTTCTTTACAAGGGCTGGAAAATGCGATGCCAGTAAATCCATCGAACCTTCTTTTACCGACATGGCAATTGGGAAAGGATAAGCATGCAACATTTTGCGGTCGATCGGAACAAAGTCATCCGAAATTAACTGATAACCTTTGGCCTGAAGAAGTGCAGCCATCGTGGTTTTCCCATTTCCGGGAGCGGCTGAAAAAAGAATGGTTTTCTTTCCGTTGGTGATCGCCGAAGCATGAACGGTCATCAGCCAATCATCAATTGTCTTCTGGTACATCACATTGATCAGAATCATAAAAATCAGACCTTTAACCAAATGAGTCTCATCTGGCCCCCAAATTCCCTGAACCTCGCCATTAAAGCGGAAGACAATTGATTCCTTATAGGCAAACAATTCAAAAACAGGATATTCACCATCTCCTTCGTTAGTTTCCAGATGGATGATTAAAGGGTGAATGTAGTATTCAAATACGCGGGTTTCATATGAAAATGAAATAATCTGATTGCCCAGCTTGTAACGATGTATGGAAAAAGGATCAAAAGTATAATTGTTCAGATCAGTTGAAGCCTTGATTGGGACTTTGGCAATCTGGTTCATTTTAGTAATATTCCGACGAATTTCCTCAACAAATACAAGGCTTTCTTCGAAAGAAGCACCGTAACGAACAGCAAATTCTCTGGCAATTGTTTCTACCTTGTTACGTTTGCAGGTTTTCCTGAAAACAAACCAGGCAGGCTCTTCCAGTTGAAGGTACAAATTGCTGTTTTGAAACCATACCAGGTATGATTGGCCGACTTTCTTTTTGAGGAATGGAATAGCTACCATGATTATTCAATTATTGCA
The DNA here is from genome assembly GCA_038329265.1 of Bacteroidales bacterium. Lineage (GTDB taxonomy): Bacteria > Bacteroidota > Bacteroidia > Bacteroidales > Prolixibacteraceae > Aquipluma. Next base: position 2,472 of record JBBQMW010000118.1, read on the forward strand.
AGAAATGATATTTTGCTTATGATTGCCTAAAGATAAAAACTATTTGCAAAATGTCGTCGCCGTTTCAGGGTTTTGAAGTGAAAAACACAACAGGATATGGCTCTCACTGTTGAATAAGCTTTTTCTGGAAAATTTCTGCACCCTCTTAAATTATTTACACTTCAGTATGCACTGTTTAATCATTCAGAAGATCGGTTTGGTAATTGCTGTCAATTTGGGTGATTACGAATGGCAATAATCCGGACAAAAGATCACATCTTTGAAAACGAATAGAATTGATATTCATAAATATAGAGCTATTCGCGTTACATAGTTGCAGCTTTATTCCATTGAATGACAACAACTGTTTAATTTCCCTGAGAGTTAGAATCTTGATAATATTAACCGATTAAAAGAAAAAGACATGAAGAGCAAGATGGTAGAAATCGCAAAGGAGGAGATGACTAATTTCGCAGAGAAAAAGATTTCTCGCAAAGAAGCAATTAAAAGAACCGGGTATATGGCCGCATCTGCAGCAACCATGATGATTTTATTAAGTAGTCCAAGTCAGGCTGGTGGTAATCATGGACATCAGTCTTCACCTGCTTCAGCACCTCCAAGACATGGAAATAATGGCAACCATGGGAACAATGGCAATAATGGCAACCGAGGCAACCGAGGTAGAAAAAAAGATTAACGAAAAAGGCAGGAACTGAAATGATTGATATAAAATGGGCTGAAATTCAACAAAATGAATTTCGGCCTTTTTATTTTTTACAAATCAAAGAACATTCATTTATCTTTTTAAAAATACCTCTGCCATAATCAAATCACTTGGTTCAGTAATCTTAATGTTTTCTCGGTTTCCTTCAACCAAATGAATAGAATAACCTGCTTTTTCAACCACCGAAGCATCATCGGTAAACGCCGGGTCGTAGTTTTGTTTGAATGCTTCAAGAATTTGTTTACTCCTGAAGGTTTGCGGAGTTTGCACACTGAAATACTGACTGCGGTCGACAGAACTGTTTTGATCACCTTCAATTTTCCGTAACGATTCGGTTACCGGTAAAACGGGAATTGCATTTCCTGACTTTACAGCACTTTCAAAGCACCGCGCCAGCGTTTCCTGACTAACCAAAGGCCTGACTCCATCGTGTATAAAAACAATTCCTTCTCCATCAATCAACTTTAGGCCGTTGCTCACCGAATGGAAGCGTGTTTCACCACCGTTTGCAACCCTGAGAGGAATAGAAAATGAGTGTTTCAGGCATAATTCTGTCCAGAATTTTTGTTGTGATTCCGGAAGAACGAGAATTAATTCACTTTCAGGATCAAAATTATGAAAGACCTGTATGGTATGCATAAGTACGGGTATTCCCGATATCTCCAGAAACTGTTTAGGAATCTCGGTACCCATCCGGCTTCCCGATCCACCGGCAACTAAAATGACAAACTTTTTCATGATTGGAATGTTCTTAGCAAAAGTACAAATTCAAAACAATTTCATACTGATTTTTGAAGTGGGTTTCCCTACAATTTGTATCTTGAGCTGATTTGAATGTCTAAAATCTTAACCTATGCAGGAAGTCTTAAATTTCCTTTCTGAACTGAAGGAAAACAACAACAAAGAGTGGTTTGATCAAAACCGGGACAGGTATGAAGCCAGTCGGAAAAAAGTACTTTTTTTGACCGAGCTCGTCATTCATGAGATTGCTAAATTCGATCCTGAAATTGGTATTCAGGATCCGAAAAGCTGCGTGTTCCGAATTTTTCGCGATGTGCGGTTTGGCTCCGATAAAACCCCATATAAAACCAATATGGGGAGCTACATCGCAAAAGGTGGCCGAAAAAGTATTGGTGCCGGGTATTATTTACATATTGAACCCGGAGGTTCTTTTGTTGGTGGCGGTGCATATTGCCCGCCTGCCGATGCTTTAAAAGCAATCCGCACCGAAATCTTCGACCATTCGGATGACTTCAAACAGATCATTCAAAATGATTCGTTCCTGAAGGTTTATCCCGAAATGTACGACGACAAACTGAAAACCGCTCCCAAAGGGTTTCCAAAGGAATTTCCCGAGATTGATCTTCTGAAATATAAATCGTATGCCTTTACTTCAAGACTCGACGATTCGGTGGTAGGCAGTGAAATCTATGTCAGTAAAATTGTAGCTGCAATGAAAGAATTACACCCGGTTAACCGATTTTTGAACACCGCATTGGAAAAATGGCTTTAATCGTTGGTACAGAAAATAGTCGGTTCATTCGTTCAAATGAGCTATTCGTGTAAAAAATCGACCATTTCGTAAATTAGTTTGAAAATGAGGGTTACGAAACTTGAAAAAAACCGATTAAGGGTAAATTCTTTCATCCACCAGATTCTATAACAAATAAAAAAGTCGGGCGTTTCGTCCGGCTTTTTTTGTACCAAATTGGGCAAAAAACCTTTCGCAGATATTTTTAAAACTCTCAGAATTCAGATTACTTTTAGCAGGTCATTGAATTGAATATTACCTTAAATTTTATCTCATGAGAAAACTGGCAAGTATCCAAAAGATCAAGGCTTTAGATCCAATAGAAGGTGCTAATGCAATTGAAAAAGCTACTGTTTTGGGTTGGCAATTAGTGGTCAAAAAGAACGATTTTAAGGTAGGCGACCAGATTGTTTATTGCGAGATTGATAGTATAATGCCCGATAGACCGGAATTTGAATTTCTGAAACAGCGCGGAATGCGTATTCGTACCATCAGGCTGCGAGGCCAAATATCGCAGGGAATTTGTTTCCCATTAACAATTTTGCCGCCTGATTTTGAAGTGTTTGAAGATGCGGATTGTACTGATGTTCTGAGCATTTCGAAATACGAGCCGCCTATACCGGCTTGTTTAAGTGGAGTTATGAAAGGTAAATTTCCATCGTTTATCCCCAAAACTGATGAAACAAGGGTACAGGTTTTGCAAGAACTTCTGGATAAATACAAAGGAGAAATATGCTATGTTACTGAGAAAATAGATGGTAGTTCAGGAACTTATTATATCAATAATGGCGAATTTGGGGTCTGTTCCAGAAATATGGAATTGCTTGAAGATGAAGAAAACAGTTTTTGGAAAGTTGCCCGCTTGATGGATGTTGAAAACAAGTTACAGTCGTTAAATGGGAATTATGCACTTCAGGGTGAGCTGATTGGTGAAGGAATTCAGGGAAATAAACTAAAACTAAAAGGACAAACCATGCGGTTTTTTAATGTCTTCGATATCGATCGGTTTAAATACCTGCAATTCGAACAGTTTTCTGAATTGATGAGCCGACTCGAATTGCCAATGGTTCCGATAATTTCAACCGATTATGAGCTTTCGAACGATATTGATTCCATTATCAAAATGGGCACGATAAAAAGCCAGATTTATCCTGAAACCTGGGCAGAAGGAATTGTCATCAGACCTATAACCGAAAAAAACGATCTGCTTCTAAATGGTCGTGTGAGTTTCAAAGCAATAAATCCTGAATTCTTGCTGAAATACGGTGAATAGTCAATTTTAAGTATACAAATACCTTTTAATGTTTCGTTTGGGGGTTTTCTCAAATTCTTTTTCAACCAAAATAATTGAACTCAGTTGAGCATATTTGGGAAACTTTCTATTCACATGTTTGCAGTTTTCGTCCATGATCTTTTTCAGATGTTTCTCATCCGTTTTTTCAGCTTCAATCCTTTCCTGATCAGGAAAAACAAACGCGACAAATTTACCTTCGCGTTCGGTTATCACACACTCGAGCACAAACGGAAAATTACAAAGTTTGGCTTCCATTTCTTCCGGATAAATATTCTGTCCCGACGGTCCAAGCAACATATTTTTGTTTCGTCCTTTGATATATATAAAATTGTCAGCGTCAATAATTCCAAGGTCGCCGGTATGCAGCCAGCCCTCACTATCAATGGCTTCGGCAGTTGCTTTATCGTTTTTATAATAACCCAGCATTACATTCGGACCTTTCACAAGGATTTCGCCAACCTCTTTAAATGGGTCATGTGAATCGATGCGAACCTGCATGCGATCGACCAGCCTCCCTGCTGATGAGGAACGAAAACTTGTCCAGGGTTCGTATGAAACGAGTGGGCCACATTCAGTCATTCCATACCCAATGGTAAACGGGAATTTAATCTTTCGGAAGAAGGTTTCTACTTCGTGGTTGAGCGGTGCGCCGCCAATCACTATTTCGTGAAAACTGCCTCCAAAGGTTTCGACCAGGCTGGCGCGCACTTTCTTGTGCAGCAGCAGTTGAATTCCGGGAACCTGAAGCAAGAATTTCAGGATCGGCTTTTCAAGAGTAGGTAAAATCCGTTTTCGGTAAATCTTTTCAATAACCAATGGCACCGACAAAATCAGTCTGGGTTTTACCTCCTGAAAAGCTTTGATAATTAATTGTGGTGTAGGCGGTTTAGTCAGAAATGTAACATGGCAACCCACCGACACGGGGAAAAGAAATTCGAACAATAAACCAAAAACATGTGCCATCGGCAGAAACGAAACAATGCAGTCGCCCGCTTTCAGCGGCATGTGGTCTTGTGCATAAACTATGTTCGACAACAAACTGCGGGCGGGTATCATCACTCCTTTGGTAAAGCCTGAAGTTCCACTGGTGTATGAAATAATACTTAAATCCTCAGGTTCATAATCGTCGAGTTCAAAATTATCAGGATTCGAAATTCCGGCATGTTTCGGATTGAAGCAGTTGATCCACCGATCATTTTCCTCCGGTTTGATAAACGAGAGCATTGAAAAGTCGTTGAGGCTGACAACGCCGGTAATTCCCGGAAATTTATCATGTTCAAGCTTCTCGAAAAGGCTATCGGCGGCAAACAGAAATACTGACTCGGAGTGATTGAGAATGTGCGTGACATCTTCCGGATTAAAATCGGGTAATACCGGAACTGTGACCGCTCCATAACCCGATACTGCTAAAAAGGCAATGGCCCAATTCGACGAGTTTCGACCTAGAATAGCTATTTTGTCACCTTTCCTGAACCCACTTTCACGAAAATAACAATGCACTTGCCTGATTAACTGCGCTGCTTCGCCATAAGTGCAGCCCGATCCCTGAAAGTCGGAAAAGGCTGGTTTCTCCCAATTTTCCCTGAATGATTGGGCATACAATCCGATTAGCTTTTCTCGATTTACCATTTGAGTTGATTTGAGATTTGAAGTATTGGGTACAAAATCATTTGTAGTCATTGATTATCTGCACTTCGATCATGTTTCTTACCAAAAATCACGTGAAACAAATGACCACCAATGACAATAATTGACCACTCCTTATCCTTTTACAATCCGCATAATCTGGTTCACATTCTCGTCAATCTGCTCGGTAGTTGTCATTCCAATGGTTATGCAATCCACATTTTTGCTTCCAAAAACATATTGAAGCGATTTTTCGCGCTGGCTAACTTCCGTAAAACGTCCTTCACCAAATATTTTCATTCCAATAATTCCTTTTCCGCTATCATGTGCTTTCTTCAAAACAGCCATAACTTCTTCTGGTGAGGCATCCATAATCACTCCTTCAGGATTAATCCGTGCCAAGATCACATCTACCCAAGGGTCGTCAACGGCCAGTTTGAGTGCGTCAAAACTATGGCACGAAACGCCGACAGTTTTCAAAATACCCTTTTGTTTGGCTTCCGAAAGTGCTTCAATATATGGCTTCTGATCCTCCTGCCATTTGGCGTTAGTCATGCAATGCAGCAGCATGATGTCGAAATAGTCTGAACCGGTTTCAGTTCTGAACCGGTCGATGGTTTTCGCAGGTGAATCCGCATTCCAGGATTCAGGTCGTGTCCATATTTTAGAGAGTACGGTAGCTTTTTCGCGGGGAACTTCTTTCAGGATTCCCTTTACATTTTGATGCGAGCCATACAAATCGGCAGAATCATAGAAAGCGATTCCCCTTTCATGCGCAAATCGGGCAATTTTCACCCAGTTTTCAACGCCCATGCGGGTCATATCCGACGATTGATTTCCGCCATGAGAGCCGGTTCCGAGTGCTAAACGAGATACTCGCAAGCCGGTTTTGCCAAGTTCTACCTGGTCGATCTGTAAAGTTTTTGAACTTGCATAGGCCACATTTGCAAAACCCGAAGTTACTGCGGCGGCTCCTACTAGTCCGGTTTGAATAAAATGTCTTCTTGAAATTGGTTTCATAGGTATATTGTTCTATTGGTTATTAAAAATGATCATTTACCTGAAATGCAAGGTATTTAAACAGATAACAATCATCGCGGTGAATTGGCGGATGAAGGTAAGAAATTTTTTACTGCTTTTGTCCCAATAGAAGCTAAATGACTGTTATCCAATCCGGACAAAATGTTAGAAAACTGTTGATAACAAATTAAGTTGTGAAAATGACAAGATGGAATCAGAAATCGTTTTTTAACTATTTTTAGCAAAAATTTACATTAAAACTTAAATACAAGATTATGAAGAAATTAGTCCTTGCTTTTATTGCCAGTTTATTTGCCTTTGGGGCATTCAGTCAAAACATCCAACTCCATTACGACTTAGGTAAAGACCGCAAGTACCTGACCAGTACAGTTGAAATGTTCAGACCAGACAAAACCGGAAATACCTTTTTCTTTATCGACTTCGATTACGGTGCGGGTGATGTTGAGGGAGTTTCGCTCTCTTACTTCGAAATTGCCCGTTGCTTCAAATTAGGCAAAACTCCTTTCAGCTGGCATGGCGAGTACAATGGCGGTTTCGGACAATGGAAAGACGGAAATTTTAATGGCCATTATACCATTAATAATGCCTGGCTAACTGGTATCGATTACTCCTGGAATGCTGCTGATTTTTCAAGAGGATTTTCAGTAAAAGCTTTGTATAAAAACATTGCCAATACAATGGACAATAAACCAAACAGTTTTCAGCTGACAGGCGTTTGGTATTTGAATTTCCTAAATGGAAAAATGTCGTTTACCGGATTCGCTGATCTTTGGAAAGAGAAAACAGCATTTGGTTCTTACATATTCCTCACCGAACCACAATTGTGGTATAATGTTACCAAGAAATTCGCTGCCGGTAGCGAAGTTGAAATCAGTAACAACTTTGCCGGACATAACGGATTTATGGTTAATCCTACCGTTGCTCTAAAATATACCTTCTAATCTAAACCTATATGGAATTTATAACCAAATTTTTTAAGCTGAAGGAGAATAAAACGACAGTTCGTACCGAGATCATTGCAGGTATTACAACCTTCATGACCATGGCCTACATTCTGTTTCTGAACCCGAATATTCTTTCGGCTACCGGAATGGACAAAAATGCTGTCTTTTTTGCTACCGCTATTGCTGCAGGTTTTGTAACTATTGCCATGGGATTGGTTGCCAATTTCCCGATTGCTTTGGCTCCCGGTATGGGACTGAACGCTTTTTTCGCTACGGTAGCTTTGGCTGGTGTCGGAATGCCCTGGAGAATTGCCCTCGGCGCTGTTTTCATCTCCGGAATAATCTTTATTTTATTAACCGTCACCAAAGTTCGTCAGATTCTGGTTGTGGCTGTTCCCCGGTCGCTTAAAGTGGCGATTACAGTGGGTATCGGATTGTTTATTACCATTATTGGTTTGAAACTTTCTGAAATCATGGTGGCTTCGGCCAATGTGATTCCTCCGACACTCGACGCCATGGTTGCATCAAAAGGACAGGCTAACCTGATGTTTTTTGAATGGAACATTGGTTTCGGAAGCCTGAAAAACATGAGCATGTTACTTTGCCTTCTTGGTTTGGTAATTACTTCAATGTTGATGGCTTTACGTGTGAAAGGTGCTCTTTTAATCGGAATCATTGTAACTACGGTCATTGGAATTCCGATGGGAGTAACCAAAATTGCCGATGGTTTTTCACCGTTCTCGCTTCCTGATTTCTCGAACCTCGCCGTTTTCGAACTCGATATTATGGGCGCTTTAAAAATGGGAATCTGGACCGTTGTGTTCACTTTCACTTTCGTTGAATTGTTCGACACTTTCGGAACATTGGTTGGAACAGCCAATAAAGCTGGGCTGATTGATAAAGATGGCAAATCGCCATTGATCGGGAAAGCCATGTTGGTTGACGCTTTTGGTGTATCGTTTGGAGCATTGATGGGAACCAGCACGGTAACCGCCTATGTTGAAAGCGCTGCCGGTATCGGCGAAGGTGGACGTACCGGTCTTACCGCTGTGACTACCGGTTTGCTTTTCTTATTGGCTTTGGTACTTGCACCACTTGCAACCATGATTCCGAATGCAGCCACTGCACCTGCATTGATTATTGTTGGATTGCTGATGGTTTCGGCAATTAAGGATATCGATTTTGATGATTTCACCGAAGGTTTCCCCGCTTTCATGTGTATCATCATGATGCCTTTTACCTACAGCATCGCCAATGGAGTTGCTGCTGGTATCATTTTCTACACCCTATTAAAAGTAATTACCGGAAAGGCCAAAAACGTACATTGGATGATGTACCTTTTATTCACGCTGGTTGTAATCCGATATATCTTCCTTACTGAAGGATGATTTTGACGATGATATCATAAAAAAAAGCTCTTCGGAAACGAGGAGCTTTTTTTATGACCGGTTTTCTTGTCCTGTCTAACTTCAATTCTGGTCGGATAATTCCTGGAACTTGTTGTCATGGGAGCAATTACGACCGTCTTATAAAATTCATTCATGTTCAACAATCTGTCGTTGCCATTTTCAGACATTCTTTTGAAGGCTTTTTCCCAACCTTTTCGAGGTCTTGATAATGGTTTTTCGAGGATTATCTCCACTGTGTCCTGAATATTATACCTGTCCAACAAAGTCTTGCTAAGTCGGATTTCCTTTGAATTACCAATTTTTATAACTGAAACTTCCATTGTGTCAATTTTTAAAATGTAATTACAAAGTTGTTACTTTTCGTGAGATTTCAACCATGTCCGCAAACGATTGGCGGTATAGTTTGTTCCTATTTCGAAGCACTTTCGTGTCAAGTTACAAATACTTCCTGAATTCTGATGTTTGATTTACTCGTTTGAGAAGATTCCGGTCGGCTTTTAGTTAATATTGATATCGTATTGATGTGCAGCTCTTTTAACCCTATCCATTATAGCAACACCCAAGCCCTTTTCTTCAGCAGGTTCAATGTAAATATTTTTCACATTTTCATCTTCTTCCATGGCGTGCAATGCAGCAAACAAATTGGCGGCAATCTCAATTTTATTGCAAGTTTGAGATGAGTAAATAACTTTACTTGCCTTGTAATCAGAGTGTTTATTGCTGTGTAAAATTAGTCCGGAAAATTCGGGTAATTTACTAACTGATTCATTTAAAATATACAAGGGCTTTTTGGGTGAATAGTGGCTTTTCAGCAAGCCTGGCGAAACTAACTTTTCGGGTTTTGAACTATTGAAAACAAAGGTGTTCGGAAGGGCTTTCTCTATGTCTTCCAATGTAATGAACCCGGGGCGTAATAGTTGGCAAGTATCACCTTCAATAGAAACAATGGTAGATTCTATCCCGACAGATGTATTTCCTCCATCCAAGATATAATCAACATTGGGTAGTTGTTTTTTTACATGATAAGCACTAACAGGGCTAAGTTGACCGAATTTATTTGCGCTTGGTGCTGCAATTGGGCAGTTCGATTTTTTAATCAGTTCAAGAGCTATCGGGTTG
>JBBQMW010000119.1:0-12133 GCA_038329265.1 Bacteroidales bacterium
TTATCGATTCTTATGATTTGGACTATGCATTTTAAACAAAGCCATTAGATAAATAAATACTCCTGAAACTACCCCAAAACTATTTGCCAGAATATCATTTGGATCAAAGGAGCGACCCATATGCATCTTAAGTTGCAGATATTCCATAAATATGCCCCATACAATGGTGACTGAAATTACCAAAATTAACCGGTAAAAATTGATTTCTGTTCGAATAGCCCAACAAAAAAGGATAGAAAAAATAAAATACATCATGATATGTATTACTTTATCAGCTCCTTTGAACAATGGAATTTTTGGTAGAACCTGAGGGGGTAGCAATGACAAAGCTACAATGGATAAAACATAGATAACGACTATAAAAAAGCGAATAGGCTGACGTACTGATAAAAGAAAAGAAATCATATTCTATTTTAAAATTTAAACAACCAAGTAACAACAAAAAGCATGATTAAGTTTATTGCTGCAAAGATCGGATCATTTTACTTAAAATGCAGCTATGAACATTTAATAATTGTAAATTTTGCAGAACATTTAAACCAATAAGGTTACACTTAGTCAAAAACCAAGGTTTTTGTTTGTGAAAAATCGGACTAAAAATTCATTTGATTCCGAAGAAACCAGAAGAAAAAACCCGTAATTTGAATTGAATTTATTCTTAATAATTTTTCATGAACCAATCCAATTTAACCATGAGATACACAATAGTCACCCATTTTTTGCTAAATCTCGGGCAAAATCGAAAATTCAATCCTTGCTCAATAAATCAATCAGGTACAATGTGTAGAAACATCCTTCCGATGGCCGGATTTTGCATCCTTTTGCTGTTTGGGTTTTCAGGCTGCAAAAAAAATCTGTCACAGAATAAAGATGCTGTTCGAAAAAGTGTTCCGGTAACTGTGGAAATTAAAGTGGCTCAGCCCGAGTTGATGTTGAATACCGTATCGGGCACCGGAACAATACTGGCCAATGAAAGGGCAGAGATTCGTCCTGAAATTTCAGGCCGGATTATTCAGATACTCTTTCAAGAAGGTGCAACCGTTCAGAAGAATAAATTGCTGATCAAAATGAACGACAGCGACTTGCAAGCTCAATTGAAACGTAATGAGGCACAGGGAATACTTCTGAACAGCGATGAATACCAAAAAAGCAAGTTGCTGGAAATTAAAGCCATCAGTCAGGATGAATATGATGCTTCAAAAAGCTTGCAGCTTGTGAATGAGGCCGACAAACAATTGCTTCTGGCGCAAATTGCAAAAACTGAAATATTTGCACCTTTCACCGGAAAAATTGGACTTCGGACTGTGAGTGTCGGTAATTATATTGCGAGCAATACGCTGATTGCAACCATTCAGCAGCTCGATCCGGTAAAAATTGAATTCGATGTTCCGGAGAAATACATCAGTTTCATAAAACCCGGACTTGAGATAAGTTTTGGTACTGATGGCTCCGATTCGACATTTATGGCGCGGGTTTATGCCCTTGAATCCTCAATTACAGCAGAGACACGTACCTTGAAAGTCAGGGCACTTTGTTCCAATCCTTCCAATCTGCTTAATCCCGGATCATTTGCCAGGGTAAATATGATCCTTGAACGATTTCCGGAAGCTATAAAGGTTCCGTCAGAAGCGGTTCTCACAGTGCTTGCCGGGAATTCGGTTTTCCTTTGCAAGAACGGAAAAGCCCGGCTGACGCCTGTAACTACTGGAATACGTACCGATAGCGAAATCCAGATCACTCAAGGTGTGGTCGACGGTGATAGTCTGATTACAACCGGACTGCTGCAACTTTCTGATGGGGCTTCGGTATTGGTGAAAAAGAATAAAGCCAATTAAATCCTACGAATAATGAACATTTCTGGAATATTTATCAAACGTCCGGTACTGGCGATGGTTAGCTCCATCCTGATCGTGCTGTTCGGGATTATTGGATATATTTATTTGGGTGTACGCGAATATCCGAGTGTCGATCCGCCAACTGTAACGGTCAGCACCAATTATCCGGGTGCAAATGCCGACATTATTGAAAGTCAGATTACCGAGCCTCTTGAGGAAAGTATCAACGGAATTGCAGGCATCCGCACGCTGACTTCGTCTTCGCGCGATGGTGGAAGTTCCATTACAGTTGAATTTGAGATCGGAATTGAGATGGAAACCGCTGCAAACGATGTTCGTGACCGTGTATCGCGTGCCCGCAACAAACTGCCTCCGGATGTTGATCCGCCTATTGTTGTGAAATCAGATGCCGACTCCAGCCCGATCTATATTTTGACAGTTCAAAGCGATAAGCGCAACCTGATGCAATTGTCGGAGTTGGCGAACAATTTCTTGAAAGAGCGTTTGCAAACCATCCCCGGAGTTAGTGAAATCCGCATATTTGGTGAAAAAAGTTACGCCATTAAATTATATATCGATCCGCTGAAACTGGCAGGTTATAAACTCACTCCGCTCGATGTGCGCGATGCTCTGAATCGCGAGAATGTAGAACTTCCATCCGGAAGAATTGAAGGTTACGGTTCAGAGCTTTCGGTGAGGACACTGGGGAGAATGACCACTGTTGAAGACTTTAATAACATGATTATTAAAGAATCGATGGGCACCCTGGTTAAATTCAAGGATATTGGCACCGCAAAACTCACCGCCGAAAACGAAAAAACGATTTTGCGCGGAGTTGGCGGTAACCAAATGGTTGCACTGGCTTTTTTGCCGCAACCGGGAGCCAACCACATCGCAATTGTTGATGACCTGAAAATCCGTCTCGAACAGATAAAAAAAGATCTTCCTGAAGACATCACACTTGGAATGTCCACAGATACCACCATCACCATCCGAAATGCAATTACCGAAGTTCAGGAAACTATCCTGATTTCATTTTTACTCGTGGTGTTGGTAATTTTTCTTTTCCTGCGCGAATGGAGAACGACCATTATTCCGGTTTTCGCCATCCCGATTTCGTTGATCGGAACCTTTTTTCTGATGTATCTGGCTGGTTATACCATCAATATTTTAACACTCCTGAGCATTGTTTTGGCGACTGGGTTGGTTGTTGACGATGCCATTGTGGTGCTCGAAAATATTTACAGCAAAATCGAAAAAGGCATGAACCCGATGGAAGCCGGGTTGATTGGTTCAAAAGAAATTTTCTTCGCCATTCTTTCCACCACAGTTACTCTGATTGCTGTTTTTCTACCGATTATTTTTCTCGAAGGCTTTACGGGTAAATTGTTTCGTGAATTTGCCATTGTGATGGCTGGTGCGGTAGCCATTTCGGCATTTGTATCGCTGACACTGACCCCTATGATGAGCTCTCATTGGCTGCGTCACAGCGACCATCACAGCAATTTTTATGAACGTACCGAAAAGTTTTTTGTGGCATTAATTTCAGGTTATAGCCGTTCGTTGGATAAATTCCTAAAATACCGATGGATCGCGTTTGTGATCATGTTTATTTCAATTGCGCTGATAGTTATCCTTTGGCCCAGGATTCCGGCTGAACTTGCGCCGATGCAGGATAAAAGCCGCATCATGGTGAATGTGACCGGCCCAGAAGGAGTCTCGTATGAAAAAATGGATGAATACATGAAATCGGTCATCGCTATTGTTGATACAATTCCTGAAAACCTTTCATTCATTGGCCTGACTGCCCCTGGATTTGGAGGATCATCAGTAAATTCAGGATTTGTACGGATATCATTGACTCAACCTGATGAACGGGAACGCACTCAGAATGAAATCGCGGATATGCTCACCGGAATCCTGCGCAAAATGACTTTTGCCCGCGCCTTTGTCAGTCAGGAACAAACCATTCAGGTTGGACGCGGCGGAGGATTGCCTGTTCAATATGTGATTCAGGCACCAACATTGGAGAAACTGAAAAAAGTACTGCCTGAATTTATGGAAAAAGCGCAGGCCGATCCTGCATTTCAGGTGGTTGACTTAAACCTGAAATTTAATAAGCCTGAAATGACTATCCTTATTGACCGTGACCGTGCCCGTACTTTGGGAGTCACCATTCGCGACATTGCTGAAACACTTCAGTTGTTCTTTAGCGGACAGCGAATGGGATATTTTATTTACAATGGCAAACAGTATCAGGTAATCGGACAGGCAGACCGGACTTTTCGCGATAATCCGATGGACTTGAGTACGGTTTATGTTCGTAACAAACGGTCGGAACTGGTTCAGCTTGATAACCTGATTCAGGTCAAATACAATTCAAGTCTTCCTCAGTTATATCGCTTTAACAGGTATGTTTCGGCAACCGTTTCGGCCAACCCGGCCAACGGATACACCCTCGGACAAAGCATCGAGGCCATGAACCTTATTGCCGCTGATGTTTTGGACGACACCTATTCGACCAGCCTTTCTGGTCCGTCGCGCGACTTTGCTGAGAGTTCGAATACACTTCTCTTTGCCTTTGCACTCGCTTTGATTTTGATTTACCTGATCCTTGCAGCTCAGTTCGAAAGTTTCCGCGATCCGATGGTTATCATGTTTACCGTTCCTCTTGCCATTGCAGGAGCATTGATCTCCATGATTTTATTCGGACAAACTATTAATATTTTCAGCCAGATAGGGATGATTATGCTCATTGGTATTGTAACCAAAAACGGAATCTTAATCGTTGAATTTGCCAATCAGAAAAGGGATGCTGGTTCAAACCTGATGCAGGCTGCTTTGGAAGCTTCCACCCAACGTTTTCGGCCAATCCTGATGACGAGTCTGGCAACCGTTCTGGGCGCATTGCCGATTGCACTTGCCTTGGGCGCCGGAGCCAAAAGTCGTGTTTCAATGGGGATTGTGATCATTGGAGGATTGATGTTTGCACTGGTATTGACCTTGTATGTTATTCCGGCTTTGTACACTTATTTTTCGTCGCATAAAGTTTATGAGGAATCAGACAAATTTCCAGGCAATCCGGATGAATCAGAGTAATATGTGACCATGCAAATGAGTAGGAAATTATAATTTTTGATTTAAAAACATGAAACTTCGAATCACGATAACCGCATTCATCATTGTTCAGGGAATATTGTCCTTTGCTCAGGATACTTTAAAACTAAGCGATGCCATAGTTCTTGCCCTTCAGAATAATTATTCCATTTCGCTGGCCGAAAACGTGGTGAAAATTTCTGAAATCACCAACTCTGCCGGGAATGCCGGTATGCTCCCCAAGGTTGATCTTACTGCCGCCCGCTCCATAGCTATCAACAATTCTCATGCTGAATATTTTGATGGCCGGGTGCGCGACGTTCAAGATGCAAAAACCAATAATCAAAATGCCGGAATCCAGCTTTCGTGGACCATATTCGATGGATTAAATATGTTTATCCAACGCGATAAACTAAATGAACTGGAACAATTGAGCAGTACCCAATTGCGCGGAGTGGTTGAAAATACCGTAGCTGAAGTCAGCAGCATCTATTACCGGATTGTAGCTCAGCAAAAATTACTCGATTTATACCACGAAACACTTTTGATTTCTGAAAAACGTAAAACATTTGCCAAAGCCCGTCTCGATTTGGGTGGCGGTTCAGAACTAACATACCTTCAGGCAACTGTAGATATGAATGCTGATAGTGCCAATTATATGAAGCAGCTGGCTTTGAATGCCAATACAGTTACTGATCTGAATACACTTTTGTGCCGTGATTTAAAAACCCAGGTACTCGTCGGATCAGCTATTCAGGTGAATGATGCGATCGGGTATGATGAACTCTGGACAAAAGTTCAGGAACAAAGTCCGGAGTTACAGGCAGCGCGCAGTGCTATAAATTTGGCAAGTCTGTCGATCAAAGAAATCAAGACTGTCAGGATGCCTCGTTTAAGCGTAAACACAGCCTATTCCTTTAACAAATCGTTATCGGATGTGGGCACCTTTACCAGCAATCAAAATTTAGGATTTACATTTGGCGCTTCGTTGAATTACAATCTTTTCAACGGTTTTACTAATAACCAGAAAATAAAGGTGGCTCAAATCAGGGAAGAATCAGCTATTCAGGATGCCGAACTGATCAAACTAAACGTTGAGTCGAGCCTTCAACAGGTATTTACCGACTTTCAGACTAACCAGAAACTGGTGCGGTTCGAAATGGAAAACATACAATTTGCCCGTTTAAACTGGAGCATCTCGCAGGAGAAATACAGATTGGGTGCAATGAATGATATAGAACTGCGTGAAACACAAAAGAAATTGATAGATGCCGAAAGTCGTTTATTACAATCACTCTACCTGTCCAAAACCGCCGAAATCGAATTGTACCGAATCAGCGGACAGCTATCAGAATCGGTTATGCCGGTGGAATAAGCTATTTTAAAACGATGAAAATATGCAGATTGATTTAACCAAAATTCAGATCCGCGAAATCGGACTCGGCGAAATAGAGCTTTTAACGAATTACCGGATGGCTTACCTCACTGAGATGCAGGGCGAACGGAGCGAAGAATTTCGGATTCAGTTGCGCGAAGAGCTAACCCAATATTTTAGTCAGGCCCTGGCCGAAGATCGACTATTTGCATTTCTGGCAGAGCAAGAAAGCGCACCACTTAGTTTTGGCGCCATGGTATTAAAAAAAATACCGGGCGATTTCAATCAATCTTCGTATCTTGAAGGCGATATTCTGAACATGTACACAGTACCTTTTGCTCGCCGGAAAGGAATTTCAGCATTGATTCTTGATCGATTGATTGCTGAAGCTGGTAGGAGAGGAGTCAGTAAAATTAGTCTGCACACCTCAACGGACGGAGAGAAACTGTACCGTAAATTTGGGTTCAGTGAGCCGGGTTATCCGGTGCTCGAACTTTGCCTATAAATCAGGAAAGAGTCAATAGTCAATAGTCATCAGGAAAAAGGAAAGGGGAAATAGGAAATAGGGCACCAATGACAATTAATGACTATTAAATTACAGAATTGAAACCTGGAATTTGAAATCTGAAACTACATAGATATGAACGAACCACATTTACGCATTGGCATCATGTATCAGCCGGAGATTATCTTCAGACTGAATGAACACTATTTATTAGCCCCTAACGGAATTCCTTATGAACGCATGCATAGGGTCAACTGCCTCGATGGTAGAATTTTACTGAATGGCGAGAGGGAACATGAAGAAAGCCTCCTTTTTGAACCAGTCCGCTACCATGAGGCTTCTTTTGAATTAAACGATGTGGTCATTGGTCGTAATTTTCATTGGGAAAGAAAAGAAGACCAGCAGTTTAAAGGTTCGCTGGAGTTCATTGTTGAAAACGACAAATTGACAGCCATCAATATTATTCCGCTGGAAGATTATCTGGCGAGTGTTATTTCTTCGGAAATGAGTGCTGCAAGCAACCTGGAGCTACTGAAAGCCCATGCGATCATCTCACGTTCGTGGATAATGGCACAGATCAACAAAGGCTATGAAATCCAACAAACCGGAAGGGTTTACCAGAGCATTTCTGAAACTGAAGATGAATACGTCCGCTGGTACGACCGGGAGGATCATGCCAATTTTGATGTGTGTGCCGATGACCATTGTCAGCGTTATCAGGGAATTACCCGCCAAACATCGGCATTGGTCGAACAGGCCATCGTCGCAACTCGAGGGATGTTTCTGATGCTTGATGATGAAATTTGTGATGCACGTTTCTCCAAAAGCTGCGGCGGCATCACCGAAACCTTCGAAAATGTGTGGGAGCCCGAACCTCATTCCTATTTGCAATCAATCATTGATTATACTGAACCTTCCCAAGGATTTGATGCCGATTTGACCAATGAAACAGCTGCCGAAAAATGGATCAGAAATGAACCGGAAGCTTTCTGCAATACCTCCGACAAGGAAGTTCTCTCCCAGGTTTTAAACGATTACGATCAGGAAACCAAAGATTTTTACCGTTGGAAATCATGTTATCAGCAGGCCGATCTGGCGGAACTCATCTCCCGTAAAACCGGACGCGACTTTGGTGCAATCATCGATTTGGTGCCAGTAGAACGTGGTCCTTCTGGTCGACTGAAAAAGTTGAAAATTGTTGGCAGCAAACTCACGCTCACGATAGGGAAGGAACTTGAAATCCGTAAAACGCTATCCGAATCGCATTTGTACAGTTCTGCCTTTGTGGTTGATAAACTGAATGTTACCGATGGAATACCGGGCGAATTTGTGCTGACCGGTGCCGGTTGGGGACATGGCGTTGGACTTTGCCAGATTGGTGCCGCCATGATGAGTGAAAAAGGATATAAATACGATGAAATCCTGATGCATTATTTCCGCGGAGCTGAAATTAAGAAGAGATATTGAAGAGTCAATAGTCAATCAGTCTGGTAATATTGCTAATAAACTAATAACTTTGGAGGCAATGTAAAGTAGTTGGGGTTCAGCCCAATATGGGCGAAATAGTGATAGCCCGGGGTGAAGCCCCGGGTAAATTGAAACGGAAATAAAACCGTCCGCGCTCTATTGATATTCAGAGGATTTTCTTTTTTTCGGACGGAATGGACTTCGCTTTCAAAAGAAAAGTTACATAAGATAAATAAGGAAATAAGCATTGGAATGTTAAGATAGTCGTCTCTGAGTTCCCGACAACTATTTTCGAATGACTAATGACCGTTTTCTAAAATTGAATAGCCAAAACCAAATAAACCTGACAATTGAAGAACGAAAACGTTGGATCGATAAAGCAACGCAGTCCATGGTCCTGGATTCCTTCTCTTTATTTTGCTGAAGGGATTCCGTATGTAGTGGTTATGACTGTCGCGGTGATCATGTTTAAACGGTTCGGAATTTCGAATACCGATATCGCACTTTATACCAGCTGGCTGTATTTGCCTTGGGTCATCAAACCGCTGTGGAGCCCAATTGTTGACTTGCTCAAAACGAAGCGGTGGTGGATTTCTATTATGCAATTGCTGATTGGCGCAGCGCTTGGCGGAGTAGCTTTGGCTATCCCATTGCCGGGTTTCTTTAAAATCACCCTGATTTTTTTATGGTTGCTTGCATTTAGTTCTGCCACTCACGATATTGCTGCCGATGGATTCTATATGCTGGGTCTCAACGAGCATCAGCAAACCTATTTTGTGGGAATCCGAAGTACTTTTTACCGCATTGCCATGATTACCGGACAAGGATTGCTGATCATTCTGGCGGGGTATTTCGAAACGTCCACCGGACTTCCACCCATCGAAATCAATGCTTCAGCTAATCCGGTTTTTACAAAAGAGTTTCGGATTCCTGAAATTCAGGAGCAGAATTATGTCCTTGAAGGCCAGACTTTTTTTGCCATTTTTCCTGAGAAAGTAGAAATCTCCACACAAAATATTCCTGCTGAAAAGTTGGATTCTATCCGGAAAGTGGTTACCGGTTACAATCGCGAGAATGGATTTGTTGCGGTACAATCCGGAAATGAAAGTAATGCGAACAACCCATCAAAAACATCTTTGTGGACAGCATACATTTCAACACCCCTCCGGAATTTTCTGAAGGAACATTTTCAGGCAAAAACAGCGGCTTTATCAGGCAAAACTTTAACTGGAAATGTGGCTGTTGTGGCTGTAAAACTGAGCACAAAACCCGAAGAAAATAAAGAAATGGTGCTGAATGTCAAATTCAGGAATGGCGATAACAGCATCCGGCTGATTGAAGGAGAACGCTTGGTTTTTAATGCTACCAATTTCAATAAACCTGCGTATTTGCTTTTGCAATGTGATTCAAAACTTAAACGCCCCACACAAGCTGTATTTAAAGGAATTTCAGGAAATATTCATCTGGCATGGAGCATTACTTTTTTGATTCTGGCAGGCATGTTCGTGCTTTTTTCCGTTTATCACCGGCTGATATTGCCCCATCCAAAATCGGACAAGCAGGTTGCCGGTCAGGATCAAAACCTGGTAAAAGAGTTTTTCAAAACATTTGCTTCGTTTTTCCGGAGAAAAGATATTTGGGTGATCCTTTCGTTTTTAATGCTTTACCGTGTTGGCGAAGCTCAGTTGATTAAAATGGCGTCACCGTTTATGCTCGATTCCAGACAACTCGGTGGACTCGGCCTGACCACCGGCGAAGTTGGGCTGATTTATGGAACTTTCGGAATTTTAGCCCTTACTGCCGGAGGAATTCTTGGAGGAATTGCCGCATCGCGTAACGGATTTAAATACTGGTTGTGGTGGATGGTTTTGGCCATTAATGTACCACATCTGGCCTATGTTTACCTTTCGTTTGCCCAGCCAGAAAATCAGCTTATTATTGGTTTGTGTGCAGCCATCGAGCAGTTTAGTTATGGTTTTGGGTTTACGGCCTATATGTTGTACATGATTTACATCTCTGAAGGAAAAAACAAAACCGCTCATTTCGCGATTGCTACCGGATTTATGGCACTGGGCATGATGCTTCCGGGAATGTTTTCGGGCTGGCTTCAGGAAATTATAGGCTACCAAAATTTCTTTGTCTGGGTAATGCTTTGCATGATTCCGGGTATGATTCCGGTTTTCTTTGTCCGGGTAAATCCGGAGTTTGGGATTAAGAAGGAAAAAATCGTTTAAAAAAAGTAGGGTAGTAGTCCGCTGTTTCGGATATAGGTTAAAAGTAAATGTTTAACCTTAATAATTAATTAAAACATGAAAACAACAATTAAAGCAATCCTGGTAATTACCGCCTTCGCATTTTTTTCATGCGATAAAACCGGCACAAATGAAGGAATCGATCTGAACACGACTGATTTGAGCGCAATGCAATTGAAGTCGGCTACTTTGGCCGTAAACGATGTGGCCGTTGAAAGTGTTGCTGAAGAAGCAAATTTTGAAACTGATTTTTACGGTCAATACGAGCATTTGCTGCGCCAGCTTGCACATTTCAAAGGCAATAAAGGCAACCTTCTCGCCGGAAATGGTCATTTTCATTATGTAGAAGGTCAATTGCCTGCGGTATCAATCGATACAGCTGAGGCTGGTTATCCGATTACGATCGTAATTGATTACGGCACAGGTATTGAAACCAATCATGGAAGAATCATCAGCGGAAAAGTTACTATTGAAATTTCAGGAGCGAAAGATGTTGACGGCAGTACCCGGCTGATTACTTACGAGAATTGTAAAATCGATTTGATTGGAATTGATGGTATCAGCACCGAAACTTTCAATGGAGACAATTTAACCACCCGCAAAAAGACTTCGGTCAGTGATGTGACCTTCACATTGGCTGATGGAACTGTAATCGACCGTAGTGGAAACAATGTTCATGAATGGCTTGAAGGCCTGAATACACCGCTTGAACGTGATGACGACCGAATTCAGGTTACCGGATCAATCAATTTGGTAAGTTCTACAGGCGATACGTATTCACGTGTAATTACCGAGCCGCTGATACGCCTTGGCGATTGCAAACATCCTGTTGAGGGAATTGTAAGCTACAGTAAAAATGATTTGGTGGTTGGTGAATTAAATTATGGTGATGGAATCTGCGATAATTTAGCCACTCTAACTACCGATGGCGCAACTGTTGAAATTGAATTAAAAGGTGAAGGCAAAATGCCAAAGGCCAAAACAGAAGGTCAGCACAAGGGTGGAAAGAAAGGCGGAATGAATGGTGGAATGAAACATGGGAATGGGAAAAAAGGATAATTCGGTATTTGTTAGGAGAGCCGTTTATTCGGCTCTCTTTTCAGCTAATTCGATTATCTTTGAAGTGAAAGTAAATTGAATTCAGTTGAAAAAAGAAGAGTTTAAAACCCTGTTTGATACCTATTTCGAAGACGTTAGGCGATACGTGTTTTACCGCTCCGGAAACGATGAGATTTCTACTGATATTGCTCAGGATACCTTTATGAGGATTTGGGAAAAGCAGATGACGATTGATCCGAAACTGGTAAAAGGTTTACTCTTTAAAATTGCCGGCGATCTGTTTGTTTCACACTACCGAAAAGAAAAGATTGCCTTTAACTTCTTCAATACCTTTCAGCCCAATTCAAAAAGTACAAATCCCGAAGATGAACTTAATTATCAGGAACTTCAGAATGCCTATGACGCAGCTTTAAAATCGATGCCGGAAAAACAACGAACCGTATTCCTGATGAATCGGATAGATGAACTGAAATACAAAGAAATTGCCGATCAGTTGGGTTTGAGTGTAAAGGCCATTGAAAAGCGAATGAGCCAAGCCCTCGAC
>JBBQMW010000120.1:0-12050 GCA_038329265.1 Bacteroidales bacterium
ATAACCAGTTTGTTTTCAACAAAGATCGTTGATGATATGGCAATGTATCTTATCCGAATGTATTTGTTTATCAACAACCAACGACCATGTTATCAACAAATTAAATCATAATACACGCGTTTCAAAAACGAACCTCAACGACAATCGCATAAATGCAAACAAACTGACAATGAACGACCCATTGCAAGGAAAACGAGTTAAGTGAAAAATAGACGATTCTTATTCCGAGCAGATTTATTCCAAAAAACTAAGACCTGAGTAGTTACCTTTTTCCCATTATTTTCTAGTGAATATCAATATCGTACGGCATCCTTGCCAGGACTCCTTTTTGAGAAAGAATACCGCGCAATTGTTCGTAGTATTTATAGCCTTCGCCCATTTCGTCTTTCATAAAACTTACTTTGGCCGATCCCGAAATTTCTTTCATCAGCTCTTCAAACGGATCTTTCAGCTTAGGCAGGTTGACAATCCGGAAGTTATCCAGATTAGCCATCTTTTTAGCCAATTCAATGGCATCGTTCAATCCGCCATAAACATCAATAAGCTTGATTTCTTTTGCATTTGTGGCAGCCCAAACCCGGCCCTCGCCAATGGCATCAACGGCCGATTTCTCCATTCCCCGGCCTTCGGCCACGCGCGAAATAAAGGTGTCGTAACCTTCGTCGATGGTTTGCTGCATCAGGTCGCGTTCAAAGGCCGACATGGGCCGAATCATTGAAATCATATCCGAATGTTCGTTGGTCATCACCACATCGGTGGTAATTCCCAGCTTGTCGTTCATCAGTTTTCCGATGTTTGGAATCATCCCAAAAATACCGATTGATCCGGTGATGGTGGTGCGGTCGGCCATAATGGTATCAGATGCGGCTGCAATGTAATATCCACCCGAAGCGGCTACATCGCCCATCGACGCGATAACCGGTTTTGTTGCCGCAGCCAGTTTCACCTCGCGCCAGATCACTTCCGATCCGTAAGCACTTCCTCCGGGAGAATTGATTCGCAGCACAATTGCTTTGATCGAAGAATCGCGACGGGCTTCGCGGATGGTTTTCGAAAGTTCTTCTGATTGAATTCCTTCGCCTGAAACACTGGCATCAATACTTCCGGAGGCATAAATTACCGCAATTTTTTTGCGGGCCAGACCTTTTTGTGCGCGTTGTTCCGGAACTTTGATGTAATTGTGAATGTCCACAGCATTCAAGTCAGAATTTTCGCTTGTCAGAGTGAGTTTCTTCAGGTCGTCAATCACCTGATCCTTGTATTTCAGGCGGTCAACGATGTTTTTTTGTTTCGCAAAATCAGCTTTTCGAAAAGTTGCAACCATGTCGGCAATATCATTCAGTTCGTCGAATCCCATTTTGCGCGAAGCCGAAATCTCGGTCAGCATTTCGTTCCAGATACTTTTCAGATAGGTTTCGGTTTGGAGCCGGTTTTCGTCACTCATTTTATCAAGTATAAAAGGTTCGACAGCTGATTTAAATTTACCATGTCGGACAATCTGCACCTCAACACCCAGTTTCTCCAGGGCATTTTTGTAGAAACTACGTTCACCGCCCAATCCCCTGAAATCGACCATCCCCTGAGGATTCAGTGCCAAAGTATCGGCCACAGTCACCAGATAATAGGCTTTCTGCGAGAGGTATTCGCCATAGGCATAAATAAATTTTCCTGATGTTTTGAAGTCTTTCAATGCTGCACGGATTTCTTCGACCGAAGCCATTCCGGCATCAATATCCATCGGGTTCAGGTAAATCCCCAGGATGTTTCCATCTGATTTGGCTTTCCGGATACAGTCCAGAATATCGTTTAATCCAACGGTTTTACTTCCCTGAAACAATCCAAAATCCAGACCTTCCAGCGGATTCTTTGCTGCACGGTCAACAATCTGATGATCGAACTTCAGAAGTAGCACACTGTTGCTTTCTATTTGCGTGGGTACATCAGAAACAGCAACCATCGAGGAAATAATACCAATGGTAATAAAAAGCAGTAAAAGACCGGCGACCATAACGCCCAGAATTGAGGCCAGGGTAAATTTGAAAAATTGCTTCATAAGTATTTTGTTGAATTTGTTTGTTTCGATTGAATTGTACAATAGATTTGTACGAAAATAGTGTTTTTGTTACACAATTCATTCTGTAAAGATGAGAGTTTATTTGCTTTTGGGTGGGAATATCGGCGATAAGCAGAAGGTTTTTTCTGAAGCACAGAACAAACTGAACGACCGGGCAGGGAAAATCATCGTGCAATCTTCTATATATGAAACAGAACCTTGGGGATTTGAATCGTCCGACATCTTCTGGAATCAGGCACTTGAGATCTCAACACAGCTTTCTCCGGAAGAAGTTCTGATGCAAACACAAGAAATTGAACTTGAATTGGGGCGTATCCGGAAATCAGATCAGTACGATTCCCGGATCATCGACATTGACATTCTTTTTTACGAAGATCAAATCATACATCTCGAAAACCTGAATATCCCGCATCCCCGGATTCAGGATCGCAAATTTGCATTGGTTCCGCTTTGCGAAATCGCTCCTGATCTGATCCATCCTGTATTTCAGAAAAGCATAGGGCAATTGCTCTACGAATGTCAGGATACTCTTCGGATAGAAAAAGTGGGGTTTTCTCCTAACTTATAATTTATCAGTCGTAACCCAATGAAGGCATCTTTCAAAAAGTACACGCTCAAATTTAAGCAAGCTTCCGGAACTTCACGCGGAGTTTATATCACCCGCGAAACCTGGATTGTTTCATTGACTGACGGAACAAAAACCGGCGTCGGCGAATGTGCGCCATTGCCCGATCTGAGCATTGAAAGCCTGAATAAAATGAGTTCGAAACTGCTTCAGGTTTGCGAAGAAATTGGATATTTCGCATCATTGCCCGACGAATTGAATGCTTGGCCGTCGATTCGGTTTGGACTCGAAACTGCTTTGATCGATCTGAAAAACGGAGGTAACCAAATTTTATATCCTTCGGCATTCACGCGGGGAGAAAAGGGTATTCCAATCAATGGGTTGATCTGGATGGGAACTCCGGAATTCATGAAACAGCAGATCCGAAGCAAACTGGATTCAGGATTTCGGTGCATTAAATTGAAGATCGGCGCCTTGGATTTTGAGACTGAATTTGAACTGCTGAAGACGATTCGCAACGAATTTTCGGCTGATGAAATTACGCTTCGGGTGGATGCCAACGGAGCATATTCGTACCAAACTGCCCTCGAAAACCTGAAACGACTGGCCGATTTGCAACTGCATTCAATCGAACAGCCGATTGAGGCTGGCCACTGGAACGAAATGGCCGAATTGTGCCGCCAATCGCCGGTCTCCATCGGTCTGGATGAAGAACTGATTGGCATTTCAAGTCGGATGGAAATGCAAAAACTGCTGAATACTATCCAACCAGATTACCTGATATTAAAACCCAGTTTGCATGGCGGTTTTGCCGGTTGCGAAAAGTGGATCGAAGAGGCTGAGAAATGCGGAATAGGATGGTGGATCACTTCGGCGCTCGAATCGAACATCGGGCTGAATGCCATTGCGCAATGGACTTTTCAACTGAATCTAAAAGGGGAGCAGGGCTTGGGAACCGGCCAGCTTTTTTCGAATAATTTTGATTCACCACTCCAAATTGAAGGCGATCAGTTGTGGTTTCGCAAGGCGAATCTGTAGTTAGATTTTTGGTCAGTCAAAGAACCTGAGAAATAGCCTTTGACATCTTTTGCTATCGTTTTTGTTGTATTCGCCGTTCATTACGGGGAAAGTATAACATAATTCGAATTAGTTTGGAATACTGTGATGTGGAGTTTTATCCCGGTACGGGCGGAATATAAGTAGCCCAGGGCAATCCCGATTCATCGGGAGTCGCCCTGAGTTTGAGAGTGAATCAAAGATTCGTCCGCGATATATTGACCATAAAAAAATCATTTTTCGGACGAAAGTGAGCTTTCTTTTCATTCCATTGGTTTTGATCTATTCCGTCCGAAATAAGGCCAATGTATTGTTAATCAATTTTACGCGGACGGTTTTTGTCTATTGTTCCTTATCCCCCAGACTTTGGCGTGAGCTCAGTCGAACGTTCCGTTTCACTTCACCGGGGGTTATTCATATTCGGCCCCTCTCAGGGCAAAAATAAAACGGTATATTTTTAAAAGCGATTTCTCTGGTAAAAACTCAACGTTCCGAATTACAAAACGAATAAAATACAGTTGCAATTCAAATAAGCTATTAAATTTGCATTCCTAATTTTCGGATTTGTTATGCAGAAATTCTGGTTTAAAACAAAAAAATACGAAGCCAACGAATACCTGGTTTTGCTCTACCGTATTTCAATATTGATGGCCCTATACTCGTTCTGTCGCATTTTGTTTTACAGCTTCAATACATCTTCTTTTCCTAAAGTTACTTTCTTCTCGTTCCTGACCATTCTCAAAGGGGGACTGATGTTTGATATCAGCGCAATCATTTATCTGAATTTGTTTTATCTCATACTGTTTCTTTTGCCGTTCAGGTTTAAATTCAAGCACTGGTACCAGCAATTCCTGAAAGGATTATTTATGATTGGGAATAGCATAGGACTGGCGTTCAACCTGATTGACCTGATATATTACCGGTATATTCTGAAACGGACTACAGCAAGTGCATTCGATGTTGCTGAATTCGATGCCGGAAATTCGAAACTCATTGTCCGGTTCTTTTACGATTTCTGGTACATTCCACTTATCCTGACGATTCTGATAGTTGTACTTTCAAGGCTTTACTCCGTGTTGAAGCCAAAACCCTTCCGGATAAAACATCCTCTGGTTTATTTTATTTCCGGAACAGCATTTCTTTTGCTGGCAGCTGGTCTTTCAGTGATGGGGATACGGGGCGGATGGAGGCATAGTACGCGACCAATTACAATGAACAATGCCGGAGCATTTGTTAATTCGCCCGAAGAAATGGCATTGGTACAGAATACTCCTTTCGGACGGAACTATATACAGTTGGGGATTGCGGGCTTCGTTTCTGTCGAACCCCGATGCCGCTGTTGCGGGCTGCGAAGTGAGTTGTCCGCACCGAAACCCCAATTGATATATAGTTTTTGTTAGCGGTTAGGCTTTTGTTTTTCATGTGAATTCATTTATTAAATTCTCTCAAGAGTGATGCTATTCTTTTTGTTGTCATAAAAAATTCTTAGACTGCCATTTTTAAGCTCAAAGGTCTCCGCATTTTCAATTGAATGAAATAATCTGCCCCATTCTGGTTCATTTATCTTAGTCCAGATGACATTATTAATTGAAATTGCACCTTTTGAATCAACCGTATAGTCACCCGAAAAGGAATTAGTAACATTTACTCCAGAAATTATTCCACTTGTCAAATCGGACTCGTCGAAACTTACAGTGATATCTCCATTATTAAATTGAGTCCAAGTATTATCTTCCGTTTTTGTAGTTATAGCTGAAGATTCATAATTCTCAAACGAGACGACTTTCCAATTTCCTGTCAAGTCATATGTAATGACATCTTTGTCTTTGTCACAAGCATTTATAAAAGTCGCAACAATTGCTAATAAAATCATTTTGGTCACAAAAGATAAGTTTCTCATGGTTTATTTTTTTTTCAAATAGATTCATTAATTGACATTTAGGTTGCGTCGCACTTGCCATTAAGCTTACCGCTAACTGCATTATACGGACCTGGAATATCAATGCCTTTGAACAAAAATTTTATTTCACTTCCGAAGAGGAATTGAATAAAATATACAATCCTGTTCATATTCCTGACAGCGTTGGGCCAGCTGGAAAGGACAACGTGGTAATCATCATTCTCGAAAGTTACAGCAAGGCATTTGTCGGTGCACTCAACCCGCAATTTAAAGACCCCCGCGACCGGTCATATACTCCTTTTATTGATTCGCTTATCAGTCAAAGTCTGGTATTTACCAACGCCTTTGCCAACGGTCGCAAATCGATTGATGCCATTCCTTCGGTAACGGCAAGCATACCTGCACTGATCGTGCCCTATGTCATTTCCGAGCGATCGGGAAATACGATTAATAGTCTGGCCAGTTTGCTTGACGTTCAGGGATATCAGTCAGCTTTCTATCATGGTGCACCCAATGGCTCGATGGGTTTTGACGCGTTTACCAAAATCGCAGGATTTCAACATTATTATGGCCGGAATGAATATGGAAATGATGCTGATTTTGATGGTGTCTGGGGAATTTGGGACGAGCCATTTATGCAATATTTTGCGCGTGGAATGAATACGATGAAGGAACCTTTTTTTACCACTCTTTTTTCGGTGTCGTCGCATCATCCTTATGAAGTTCCTGTAAAATACAAAGGAAAGTTCCCGGAAGGTAGGATTTCGCTGAACAAATGCATCCGGTACACCGATCATTCGCTTCAGAAGTTTTTTGATACGGCTCGTAAAATGCCCTGGTTTAAAAATACCTTGTTTGTGATTACCGCTGATCATGCTGTAAATTCAGATATCCGGGAATATTTTACTACGGTGAATTATTTTGCCATTCCAATTTTATTCTACAAGCCGGATGGAAGTTTAAAAGGTGTGGACAACAGGCTGGCACAGCAAATTGATATCATGCCAACCATTTTGAGTTACCTGAATTATCCTAATCCTTACCTGGCTTTCGGGAACAATTTGTTTGATCCGTCAGGCAGAAGGTTTGTGATCAATTACATTGAAGAATCGTATCAGTTTTTAAGTGGCGATTACGCCATGTATTTAACCGGAGACAAACTTACCGGGATTTACAACCGCAATGAAGATCCTGAACTACGTAAAAACCTGATAGGAAAAATCGATTTATTGGAAGAACAACAATTGCAAAAAGCCATTATTCAGCAGTTCAACAACCGGATGGTTGAAAACCGGATGGTGGTTGGAAAATAGATTGCCATTTGTAGTCATTCTTTTCAAGTCATTCTTAGTCATTGCTTTCCATCTGAATATTGACAATCAATGACAATTAATGGCCATCAAATGACTATCATTTTTATCCCAAACTTGAAACTTTGAACTTGAAACTAAATTTGTTCCCAACCGTCCCGGTAATTGTGACGAATCCATTCTTCGGCAGTGTCTAGTGCAGGAATTGTATCGAATTTGGTATCGAATTTTGGGTCACCGTTAACCACTTCGAATTTGTTGGAAGTGACCACCCTGATTTTCTCATGCGAGCCAATGTTTGTAAACTGCATGTTTTTTCCGTCCCACAACAATCGTTTTTTCAAATCCTGAAGACGGACAGCCAGAACACCCATCACTACCATTTCGTTGAGTGGCCCGGAATAGCTGAAGTTTGAACTGGCCTCAACCCGGTTGGTTTTGTTTTCTTTAGCCGCACGAATCCAGTCCTGTTCGTGACCGTTGGTGTCTGCATTCGGAATGCGGCGGATGATTTTTTCAGGTTCCTTAAAATCGTTCATTCTCGATAAAGGAAGCAAAGTAGGATTTTCTCCATAACAACCGCACATGATCTTGCCTTTTGTTCCGTAGAAAATCACCCCGCCATTCCAGTCGCCCATCGCTTCGCCGTCAAGCAATTCCTCCGGACGTTCAGGCAACATTCCGCCGTCGTACCAGGTTACTTTTACTTCGGGCATACCAACTTTTGGCAAATTATCGCGACCGGGAAACCAATAAATTACTTTCTCGGCATTGGGTGCTGATTCGGTATTGATTGATGTTGAACTTCCTTCAACGGCAGTTGGATATTGCAACATCAAGGCTTTAAAAACCGGATCGAGAATGTGACAAGCCATATCGCCCAGAGCACCGGTTCCGAAATCCCACCAGCCCCGCCAGTTCCAGGGTGTGTAAACTTCGTGGTACGCACGGAATTTGGCTGGCCCAATGAAAAGATCCCAGTTCAGCGTATTCGGAACACGCATTTTTTCGGTTGGCCGTTCCAGACCCTGTGGCCAGATTGGGCGGTTTGTCCAGGCATCCACCGAAGTCACCTCGCCAATAATTCCTGACCAAATCCATTCACAGATTTTTCGCATTCCTTCTCCTGAATTGCCCTGATTTCCCATTTGGGTGGCAACTCCGTATCGAAGTGCAGTTTCAGTCAGAATCCTGGATTCAAAAACTGAATGAGTGAGTGGTTTCTGCACGTAAACATGGTAACCTGCTTTCATGGCCATCATGGCAGGTAAAGCGTGAGAATGATCGGGCGTGGCAATCATCACTGCGTCAATGTCTTTTCGTTTGTCGAACATTTCGCGGTAATCCTGATATTTTGGAGGATTGGGCCATTTGCGGAAAGCATTTCTTCCGGCATATTTCCAGTCCACGTCGCACAAGGCCACAATGTTTTCGGTATCCATATTGGTCAGGTTGTTAAAACCCATGCCACCCACGCCAATCCCGGCAATGTTGAGTTTATCACTCGGCGCTTTGTACCCAAATCCGGCAAATACGTTACTTGGTAATATGGTCACTGCGGTAGCGGCCAAAGTGGTCGTTCCCAAAAAATGCCGTCGGCTGATGTTTGATTGATTATTTCCCATGGTATTGCTCTTCCGAATTATCGGTTTTCTGATTCGGTGAAAATAGGTATTCTGTTTTAAAATCAGAAATGAAACGATGCGATGTAATCGTTAAAGAAACAAAAAAGGTGGACTCTTGCGAATCCACCTTTAAACTATCCATTATTTAAATACTTAAGCCGGCATATCTGGAAGACTCCATGGTTTGCGGTAAGTATGCTTAATCAGTTCGGCTGCAAATTCAGTTGCAGGAATCGGATCAGTCCATGTTTTATTAAATGTTGGGTGACCGTCATGAATTTTGAATCCATCCTCGATAACGATTTTGATTTTTTCGTCAGCGGTTATGTTGGTGAATTTCATGTTTGGTCCATCCCATTCGAGTTCTTTATTCAGGGTTTGCAAACGAACTGCCAAAACTCCCATAACAACCATTTCGTTGAATGGTCCTGCTTCGCTGAAGTTTGACGCTGTTTGTACGCGGCTGGCAGGAGCTTCTTTTGCAGCACGCACCCAGTCCATTTCGTGTGAAGTTTCAACACGACGACGGAATTTTGGCGCTTCTGGTTTTGCTGTTGTTCCATCAGGACGTAAAATCCATGGATTTACTCCGTAGCAACCACATACCAAAATACCTTTGGTACCGTGGAAGAAAACGCAACCACCCGCATCGTTAGGATCTTTTCCTACCGGCCATTTGGCTGGAAGCATTGGTTTTATACCACCATCGTACCAGAATACTTCAACCGCAGGAAGCTGAGCTCCTTTTTTCGATCCTTTCCAGGCACGTTTTGGTACGCGGGCAGGAAAGGTGAGTTTTACTGATTGAGCGCTTGGTGCACAATCCTGAAGTAACAAGGTTGAATTGCCCTGGGCTTTAGTTGGATATCCCAACTCAAGGCCTGTAAATACAGGATGAAGAATGTGGCAAGCCATATCTCCTAATGCTCCTGTACCGTAAGCCCACCAACCACGCCAGTTCCATGGGTGATAAATTTCGTTGTATGGACGCATAGCTGCCGGTCCGGTAAATAAATCCCAATCCAAAGTTTCAGGAACCCATTGTCCTTGTTTTGGAGTGTTCAAACCTTGTGGCCAAATCGGACGATCGGTGAAAGATTCCACTTTGGTTACTTCCCCAATTTCGCCATTCGCAAGCCATTCGCAGGTAAGGTTAACACCTTCCTGAGACGAACCCTGATTACCCATCTGAGTTGCAACGCTGTATTTTGCAGCCAGTTTGGTCAGTAAACGCGATTCGTAAACGGTATGGGTTAATGGTTTTTGCACATAAACTGCTTTACCCATGGTCATAGCATGTGCAGCTGTAATTGCGTGAGTGTGGTCGGCTGTTGCAATCACAACACCGTCAATCGATTTGCCCAATTCGTCGTACATCACTCGCCAGTCTTTGTACTTTTTGGCACCCGGGAATTCTTTAAAACAGCCATCGGCATACTTCCAGTCCACATCGCATAATCCAACGATGTTTTCTGATTTCAGATTCGTAAGATTTCCGTGACCCATACCGCCAACACCAATACCAGCGATATTTAATTTGTCACTTGGAGCCTTGTATCCCATTCCGGAAACTACGTTGCTCGGAAGAATGGTCACAGCGGCAGCCGCAGTTGCGGTAGTTGCAAGAAATGATCTTCTGCTTGTTTTGTTTTCCATTGATTAAGATTTTAATTAAGATTTAGGTATTTAATTTGAACGTTTGTTTATTCAAAATGCGGCTAAAGGTAAAATTATCTTCCCGAATCACCAAGCAGGAAAGTCCTTCTTTTTACATTTAAATTCCATTCGTGAAAGGCACAAGGTAGTTTTTTTGTGCTTGCTTTTTGCTAAAATCAAGTAAATGAATTTTTTCGAATAGTTTTTGTCTATTCAGGATTGAAAAATTCGATTTGACGGGCGAACATTTGGAGCTTATATTTGTCTCATAATTTTACGAATTCAACTATTAAAAAGTAAATCATGAAGACGATTAATGACAAATTCCCACAATTTTCAAAACAAGCCGTTGTATCCATCGAACCCGGCAAAGAGTTTGCAACTTTAACCAATACCGACATTACCGGTAAATGGACCGTGTTTTTCTGGTGGCCACTCGATTTTACCTTTGTGTGTCCAACCGAAATTACATCGTTCAACGATCATTTTGCCGACTTTGCAAAACGAGATGCCAATGTTGTTGGTGCATCTATCGACTCGCAGTTTGTTCACTTGGCCTGGCGTAACAACCACCCGGGTTTGAAAAACCTGAAATTCCCGATGTTAGCCGATACCAGCAAATCACTTTCGGAAGAACTTGGAATTCTGGAAGCTGAGAATAAAATTGCTTACCGTGCAACATACATCATCGATCCTGAAGGAACGATTCAGCATGTGTCAGTAAACGGATTAAATGTTGGCCGTAATGTGAAAGAAATTATCCGTATTCTGGATGCTTTGCAAACCGGCGAATTAACTCCATGCGATTGGAATCCAGGAGATCCAACTTTGTAGTTGTTTCTCAAATTATACATAGAGAATAAAAAGCTGTCCGGATTGGATGGCTTTTTTTGTGTTCCAATGTGAAAAGAATCCTAAAAGATTGTTTCCCATAGTCAGCCAAAAGTTCAAAATTAACGATGTGCTTCTATATTTGCGACTTTTAAAATATAATCGATAAATATGGAAAAGAAGATGGGTAATCCTGCTGTTGTTGGGCTGGCAGGTTTTGGTTTAACAACTTTATTGTTGCAGTTGCATAACATCGGAGTATGTGGCTTGGGTCCAGTACTCGCTATGGGAATAGTTTTTGGTGGTCTGGCACAGATGATCGCAGGTTTTCAGGAACAAAAGTTAGGTAACAACTTTGGATACAGTGCCTTTGTATCATACGGGAGTTTTTGGATCGGTCTTTCGGTCATATGGATATTAAACTTCCTGAAAGTTCATGAAACCAGCCACACCGAACTTGGATTATATATGTTGGTTTGGACACTCTATACGAGCATCATGTTTATTGCATCATTATATGTTCATAAGGCAATGGCAATTACCTTTGGATTGCTATTAATAGGATTTGTTTTGTTGGTGAGTGGTCTTTTAGGAAATCCTGCCTTGATCAAAGTTGCAGGATATGAACTGATTATTTGCGCATTGGGTGCATGGTATATGATGGCGGCTATCATTATCAACGATTTGGCAGGGAAAAAAATTATCCCTGTTGGCAAAGCATTTATCAGGTAGAATTTCTTCGGTATACAATATCACTTTTTTATCCCTGACGAGGGTTTCGAACCCTGTCAGATAAAAGGAAACAAAAAAGCGGAATCCAGTTCCCCGGATTCCGCTTTTCCCTTTTCCTTTTTTCTAATTCCTGACTTCTTTTAGTATACTTCTTCCATTCCTCCGCCACCTTGTTGATCGGCAGGAGCCTGTTTGTCCATTTTGTAATTGTTTATTTTGTAGCTCAGGGTCAGCATCAGCACACGGGGTTCGCGCTGCATTTTAAATGTTGATTTAAATCCATCTCCTGAAGAACTGCCTT
>JBBQMW010000121.1:0-11972 GCA_038329265.1 Bacteroidales bacterium
GCTCCTGTAAATTCAACTATACCATTGGTTCCACCTGTGTAAGTTCCATTGTTTGTCCAGTCGCCGTTTACCTGCAAAGTGTAAGCTCCACTATATTTTACTGTTCCTCCGGCTTGAATTGTAATATTACCGCAAACAGCAGCCGCATCAATGGTAACGGTTACTCCATTTGGAATTATAACATCATCTGATGCTGTTGGTACCATTCCTCCCCATGTGGCCGGATTGCTCCAGTTTCCGGATTGAGTCGCGGTATAGTTGAGAAGTGCCGATTTGAGCGAGACCATTTCTTCTTTTACCGGTTCAACTACTGTCTCCGGAGTTGGCAAAACTTCTGCTTCTACAAAAATCTGTTGACTGGCAGTGCCAACGCTTCCGAAAATATCGTTGACATGGTAAGTGCGGGTAATTGTGTATGGGCAATTTGTGCCGCTTTGGGTCTGCCCAAGATATTTAAAACTTGAAGGTAGGAGCGTGCAGTTGTAGATTGCCTTTCCGCCAGTGCTGATAAACGCCTGCAGGTTGTTGTATGGATCAGGAATTGATTCGATACACTTCAGCGTAATATTTTCGGGAGAAGTGAATTCGAGAGAAATAGGATCAGATGAAGTGCCGGAAGCAGCGTTCCTGGAAATGACCCGAATGGAACACTCATCAAAAACAGTTATTTTATTTGTGGTGATGTCGCTATTTACAAAGAAAGTACTTGCGGCGGGTGATGCAGCAGTTCCCATTTGGAAAGTTCCGCCGGTGATTGATTTCGTTCCTGTACCGTTAAGAATTCTGATATCGTCGAAGCGTTTTGAATTGGGAGTTGAAAAAGTGATTAGTGAAGTTTTGCTAATATCCAAATTGCTGGTTTGATTGCAATCGAAAGATGCTTCACTGGAAGATTCATTTCCAAAGATCGAAAGATTTAAAGTTCCACCGTTTAGGTTTCCGGTGGCTTCGCTCAATGCAAACCTGCCGGCAATATTTACAACACCGCTGCTAAGTTCAAATGTGCCATTATTGTGCGAGAGTATCGAATTGCCTGAAGTAGTTCCAATGTTGTATGTTCCTGCTGTAATCCTGATTATTCCCTGGTTGTCAACTGATCCAAACTGACCGGTCACCGTTGCGTTCGGATTACTTAATTCGAATCCACCCTC
Source organism: Bacteroidales bacterium (assembly GCA_038329265.1). Lineage (GTDB taxonomy): Bacteria > Bacteroidota > Bacteroidia > Bacteroidales > Prolixibacteraceae > Aquipluma. Next base: position 1,152 of record JBBQMW010000121.1, read on the forward strand.
TTTTGGAATCACATAATTGGCTACATTGAAAATTGGATTGACAAATGTGATTGTTCCTGAAGGAATTCTGAAGATTCCTTTGGTAATTTTTAAAAATCCTTTGGTTGTAGTTGATTCTACCTTAAAATCGCTTCCGGGATAAAAAAGCAAGACTGAACTCGCATTGTTCATTTCCAGGCTTACCCCGGTTGACTCCAATAAATTGGTATGGCCTGTTGCTGACTGACAATTAAATGTTGAGTTACCACCTCCGACTCCGGTAAACCGGATGCCTACTCCCGATAAGCCGACACAAAAATCAATTATCCCGTTATTGATAATACTGCCTTGTACAACAAGCAAGTGAGTTCTAATCGTACTGGCCGAGGTTGGATCGGCACTTCGGATAACACCATTCTGATTAATCGTTACAATTCCGCTAATAGTTATTGTCCGGGCAGTTATTTCGTCATATTGCAATATTCCTGAAGTTAAACCTCCTACAAAAAGGGATTTAATTGGATAGGAAGGAGAAATATTGATTGAAACGGTATGTCCATCTTTAATGGTTACATGTCCGGTGCCTGGCTTTTTCCCCGGATATTCTTCTTCACTGTTTAGTTCTATCCAATTTGTCCCATTGAATCGTTGCCAGGTAGCCGGGGAATCCCAATTTCCTGAATGATTTGAACGATAATCGCCGTTCTGCGGTTGCGCAAAGCCGGATAAGGAAAACAGAACAAAAAACAAAATAATAGGAATATTTCTGACGAATTTTTGACATACCAATTGCACTCCCCGAATTTTGTCATTCACGAAATAATTGGAATGCAGACACATAGCTGCATTCAGAATGTTGAAATGAAAATTAAGATTCAAGGAAATCTATATTTGAAACCAAAATGCGGATGCATTAAGTTTAATTGTGAAATTTGATGGAAATAAAGAATAAGAAATCTAAAATTTCAATGAATAGACAGTTTTCGTATATTGCTTATTATTAACTATTTGATTGAAATATTAATTTAGATAGCTTGTGAATCAGTCAAAGTAAATCCTACTGTTACACCCATATTCAGGCACAATAGTAATTGATTTGAGAAAAAATTTGATTCATTCGAATCATAAAATATTGAATATAACAAAAACCTGAGAAATAAGTTCTTTTGCATTGAATAAACAAATTCAAAGATTTTGGATTCATCATTCGAAATTAATTGTCAATCCAGAATTGTTTTAAATGAACTTTACAGATCCTGCAAAAGTAAATCTTGCAGAACTAACCAGATTCATTGTCAATATTTTTATTTATACCCTTTAATAATTTTGTTTGTACAAAGATAATGCATTAAATGCATTCGATGATAATCTTTTGATCGCTCATACAACCAGTTTGATAAATGAAAAGACTATTTTTATAGTTGCATTTAGACAATAGAATTGCAATTACGGACTAAATTGTCTTTTTATATTTTGAATAATGAACTTCAAAATAAAATTTATTAGGAAACTATTCGAGCAAGCTAATTAGCAGCAATAAAGCCTAACTATATACCTACAATTTGAAGGCTAATTGGTTCAATTATGTCCAGAATATAATCTATTATTTTAGGTTACTTAAATTTCTGTTTTAATAAAAAAGTAGTGCTCAATTTTCTACACTACTTTTTCTGATTTGCAAAATGCACCTTACGTTTAAAGTACCATACTAATTTATAAAATAGTTAGATAAGTTGTATCTAAAATGATATAAATTTTCACTAACAGTGATTTCCAAAGTTAGGTTTTGTTTGCATAGAATATTTTCATTCTCATATTGAAATATTTATCAAAGATATTTCGGCCATACAAATCGTTGTAGAAACAAAAACAGGGACCGAAGTCCCTGTTTTGTATTTTGATTTAAGTTTATTCTGTTGATTAGTTGCGTCTGGACAGTTTTGAAAGCAGACGAAGCATTTCGAGGTATAACCAGATTAAGGTCACCATCAGCCCGAAAGCGCCATACCATTCCATGAATTTTGGTGCACGCGAATTGGCACCCTGAGTAATCATGTCGAAATCGAGAATCAGGTTGAGTGCAGCTATTACTACAATAAATAAGCTAATTCCAATTGAAAGCGGGCTGCTGTCGTGCATGAAGCTGACGTTTACTCCGAATAATCCGGCAATGAAACTACCCAGATAAACCACTGCAATACCACCGGTAGCAGCGAAAATAATCGTTCTGAATTTTTCAGTAGCACGAATTGTTCCTGACCGATACAAGAGCAGCATAATGAAAAATACACCGAAAGTGAGAGATACTGCACGCATCACCAGACCGGGATACATGGCTTCGAACATGGCTGAAATAGCACCTAGAAACAGACCTTGGAACACGGCGTAAATTGGTGCTGTCATGGCTGCACGGCGCGGACTGAAAGTGGTGATCAGGGCGGTAATAAAACCACCAATTGCTCCACCGATCATCCATGCCATTATTCCTGGAGGAATTGCTCCGGGTACTGAAGGATCAATAGCTCCAAAAAATTTGCGCCATGTAAAAGTGGCTGCAAAAAGTACGATCAGGAACATTAAACCAGTCTTGTTGATGGTTCCGTTCACGGTCATCACTCCTTCGTCGGCAGTTGTGGCCGACTGATTAAATATGTTCTTCCCAAATACGGGATTCGATGATTTTGTAATATCCATTGTTTAAAGTTTAAATTTCGATTTTAACTATAAAAATTGTACCAAAAATAGTCATGCAATTGAGAAAGCCAACAGATGTTAAGTATTCTTAACAAATGATTCCTGAACATAGTCACTCCGAAGTTCGGATAAAATCATGTCGGCCAAACTTTTACTTTCTTCTGAATCAGTCTCTTTCAAGCCTTCAGCAAATAAAATAGCTTCTTCATTCATGATTTTACTCTTCATACCCAACAGGATAAACGAACGGTAAAATACCTGCTTTAAATTCGGGTCTTTAGACAAAGGTGACAAAACGTCGAAAAATGGGTCAAAAAGTTCGTCAATGACAGACTTTTCTTTGATAGCTAGCCTGCCCATCAGGTTTAAACCGGTAAAACGAACCAAATGTTTCTTTCCGCGACACCATTCGAGCGATTTGATGAAGGCAAATTTGGTCTTCGACCACAAATAGGTATTCAGGATTTCTGCAATTTCGGTCGTTTCCAGACTTTTTGTCCAATAATCCATCTGTTCTTCGTTGACTTCAGCCGGAACATCGAGCATGGCAGCCAGGATCATCGTTTCGCGCCATTGTTTGTTCCAGAGTTTCAGAGCAAGCAAATGGTTTTTCTCCTGTTTCGAGGCAATTTCGCGCAACGAGAGAATAGAAGCCCCCCAGTTCATTTTATAATTCAGGCCAAGTGCCTTCATCTGATCAACCGTTTCGCCGCTTTTTGAAAGGCGTATCTGGTTCAGTATCTGGCGAAATTCCTTATCGCTTTTCGGGTCATCGAGGATAAAATCCATTTTAAAAACAAGTAAAAAGTAAAAAGAAAAAAGGAAACTACTCATTGATCTCGATTCCTGTCCTAAATCAATAGATCAGAAATTCAATCGCAATAAATATCAATGTCAAAAGTACGGAATAAAGCAAATGCTGCTTCACATTTAAATATTCCGTAACTGCAATTCCACAGGTTTTACTGACAAAAACCATCAGCAGGATCTTTTCGAAAACGTAGGCGCACAAGGTTCCATAGGCGACTCCTGCGATTCCCCAGATTTGCGCAAACCACAGGCTAAGTGCAATATTTACTGCTATTTCGAGCGCTGACGCCCACATGATTGGTCTGGTTTTCTGAAGCCCAATCAGGATGGTTTGCGGAAATAATAGCCTGCTTACAATCAACAATAAATAAATATTAAAAATGGTGGCGCTTCCTGAAAAACTTGCATTAAAAACGATCGGGAATACCCCATGTGAAATGAGCATTAGCACTCCGGAAAGCGGAAACATCCAGTTACCAAGTTTATACGAGTTTTCTTTAATCTTTTTCAGATTAAGTTTTAGCTTCGAAAGGTCAGTAAATCCGGGTAACATCGACGAGCTGAACGCATTGGCCAACAACAGAACAAGTGGAAATTCGCGAGCCCCGAAGCGAAAAACGGCAAAAGTGGCATCGTCGAAAAATGCGGCAATAATAAACCCGTCAATGTATTGAGCCGATCCGCTTAAAAACAAAGACAAAACCAATGGTGATGCACTTTTTAAATTTTTCCGGATGAATTGCACATCAAAAGTTGGATTCGAATTCCGGAACAATAAAATCAGCAGCCAGATCAACCGGAACAAAGCACTAACTACCAATCCGGCCAGGCTGTATTCAATGCTGTAGCCGAAAACAGGAGGTAACGCAACCAACAAAACCATCAGGGAAAATGAAATTATGCCGTAAGTCAATATGCGATTGCTTTGTTTCCGAATCAGGTAAATATATTCGACAAGGCTGGCAGGCGATGAAATCAGAATGTATATAATCAGGTAATTCAGGAAAGGAATTTGAGAACCTTTCAGGAGAAATCCGGAAATGGAATGTTCAAAGACAAGGATAAATAATACTGCCAAGCCTGAAAATGCGGTAAGTATATAAAATACATTGAACAATGCCGGCGATTTCCCTGCGATTGATTTTTCGTCGGCAACAGGCAGAAATCCCTGAATCAACCCGTTCAGCCAGAAAAAACTGACAGCTCCGGCTAAAAGCAAAAAAGTTTCATACTGTCCGATTTCGGAAGTCGACAAACTTGATTTCGCGAGGACAACCCCGATTAGCACCAAGGCTGAAAAACGGATGAGTTGAAATATTTGTAAGGCCGAAATCTGGGTGATTTTAAAGTTCACGGATGAATTATCGTTCGTTTGTGATTCAAAACTACTAAAAAGCTCCATAACCCTAATAGAATCTGAGAAAGTTTCTGAATTGGATGGATAAAGTTGTTGTCGTTTATCCCAACATTACAATTTGTCATCTATTTTATTTTCTATTTATACAAAAATGGAATAGATTTGAATGGTTATTTTTTGCTTATCATTCAACTTAAAGTTATCGAAAATGAATCGTCGCGAATGGATGAAAAAAACAGGAGCAACTGGACTTGGGTTGCTTATAGGAGGATCTATCAGTGCTAAAATTTTAAATGTTGAATATAAAAATATGAAGTTTGCCGGATTGTCGGATTTTTCGAAGACTGATTTTGGACCTAATTTTAAATGGGGAGTTGCCGCCTCGGCATACCAGAGCGAAGGTGCCTGGAATGTGGATGGGAAAAGCGAATCGAACTGGGATTATTTTTCTCGTAAGGCGGGCAAGATTGAGCGGGGCGAGAATGCGGATGTTGCTGCAGATTTCTACCACCGTTATGCAGAGGATATTGATTTGATTAAAGCCATGAATTTCAAAGTATTCAGGTTCTCTCTTTCATGGCCAAGGATTTTGCCGAACGGAACCGGCGAGATCAATCAGAAAGGACTAGATTTTTACCACCGGGTCATTGATAAATGTTTGTCGGTAGGAGTAGAGCCATGGATTACGATTTACCATTGGGATATGCCTAAGGTGCTCGAAGCTCAGGGTTGCTGGGCGAACCGTAAAATGGTAGATTGGTTTTCGGAATTTACAGAAGTGGTCACCAAAGAATATGCTGAAAAAGTGAAGAATTGGATGGTGATAAACGAGCAACTTTCGTATACTGCGGCAGGCTATATGTTAGGATTTATGGCACCGGGCAAAAAAAGCCTGAAAACCTTTATGATGGCAGTGCATCATTCGGTGCTTTGCAATGCCGAAGGAGGCAGGATCATTCGTAAAAATGTTCCGGATGCAAATATCGGGACAACTTTTGTAACAACTTACATTGAACCATTCGACCAGTCGAAAAAGAACATCGGAGCAGCGGAGCGGACTGATGCAGTGATGAACCGACTTTTTATTGAACCATGTTTGGGAATGGGTTATCCGGAAGATACGCTGCCACTTTTAAGGAAAATGCGAAAGTATTTCGAACCGGGCGATGAAGAACGAATGGTTTTTGATTTTGATTTTATTGGCATTCAGTATTATTTTCGGACAGTAGTCGAGAATTCAATGATGCCGGGGTTACGAGCCCAAGAGGTAAGTGCTGCGAAACGTGGGGTACCGGCCAACGAAATGGAAGGTGAAATATATCCGTTAGGTTTATACCATGTACTTACAAAATTCAGTCGGTACAAAGGAATCCGGAAAATGATTGTGACTGAAAACGGAACATGTGTTCCAGATCGGATTGAAAATGGCCGGGTACATGATTTGAAGCGGATCGAATACTTTAAAGATCACCTCGCTGCTGTGTTAAAAGCTAAAAAGGAAGGCGTTGAGGTTGATGGTTATTTTGTTTGGTCGCCAACCGATAATTTTGAATGGAACAAAGGTTTCCGTACCCGTTTTGGACTGGTTTTCGTTGATTTCAATACGTTACAACGAACGGTAAAAGATTCGGGTTTATGGTTTCAGCAATTCCTGAAATAAATGATTAAAGTGTAACAGGTTTCAACTTGGCACGCTTATTTAGTTTTGGGTATTTCAAGTGCTTGAAGGTCTTTTTCCCATTTGCATTCTCAAATACATTAACCCGGGCAATATAAAAACTATGGTTTACATTAGAAATGTAAATCGGATTTTGAATGTCTCCAAGCTCAAGTTCGGAAAAAAAGTATTTTTCGAAGATCGTATTTACTGAATCGCGGGATTCAACGATATACTTATCGTAAGAGCGGTTTGTGAAATCTTCAACAAAAATGTAAAATCCTGATTTGGCATTTTTTGATGTTTTTTCTGTGGAAGGGCAGAAAGAGAAACAAAAAATTGAAATAGCCAAAAGGCACAAAATTTTCATGATATTGGAATTAAATTCATTAAATTAAAAGTACTAACTAGCTAAACTGCAATTTCCTTCCTTCAAACTTTCTCTCTCACTTTAGCATTAGCTAACAAATACAACACAGATCAAAATCCTCTTTTTACATTAATTTCCGCATAATTAATACATTATGAAATTATTTCCGGAAACTAAACTATTTAAGTATATCTAGTTTGCTATAAAAATATTAATAGCAAATTTTATAGCAATAGTTTCAATGTGCAATTTACGAACATTTAGTTTGTAATTGCTAACAAAATGCAAAAAAAGCATTAAAAGATTAATTTTAATGAGCACTACATTTTCACCATCCGTTTAGTTTGGCTAAAACCATTGTACTCAAGCCGATAGAAATAGATGCCTGAATCAACCGTTTTTCCGGAATTGTTGTTGCCATTCCAATAAAGTGTATGGATGTTTGAAAGTTCATCATCGTCGTGCAGAGTTCGCACCTTCCGGCCATTCACATCAAAAATTGTAAGTTGGTACTTACCCGGTTCATTCAATTTGAATTCAATCGATGTTCCTTCGCTGAAAGGATTTGGATAATTCAGCAACAATTCCGTTGTATTTTGGGTCAGCGGCAAATCATCAATAGCATCAGGAATGTAAGGCGTATTGTGCACTCCTGGCGTGCCGTTGTTAACTGAAAATACCCAACTTGAGGCCTGATTATTATTTAGTGTAGGATCGCTGAGTTCGAGTGACCAAAGTTTTTTCAGATCAAAGGTTTCCCATGGTGGCACATTCGAGTAGCTTACTTCATCAATCAATTGATTGTATTGTGAATAGAGCCGAACTGCATCAGTTTCACTACCCAAGCCAAAATCAAAGGTGCCTATGTTGTTTTTTACTGAACCAAAAACACTGCTCATCTTCGTCAGATTATTCGAAACAACCAGATATTCGTTGGCTTTAATCGATGTATTTGGGGCAAACACAAACTGATGTGCTGAATCAGCATCAGTCAGCTTCCATCCCGAAATATCGATATCTTCCTTCCCTTTATTATAGATTTCTACCCAGTCGCCCGGATCTGGCTGTGCATTGTTGTTGAAACTGATTTCGTTGATCACAATATTCTCAAAATGACTTCCGTCACTCTCAAAAATTGCGGTTAACACAAGGCTTGATTTTGGCGCAACCGAAATGGTTTGTTGATTACTGTTTGTTGTAATTCCTTCCCATTTCAGAAATCGGTAGCCGGCATTGGGAATTGCAGTCAAAGTGATTGGAACATTGGGAAAATACGAACCTTTCCATGGGAATTTATTCAATGTTAACGAATTGAGTTGTATCGTTCCTCCAACTGAATCGGTATTAACTGTAATTACTTGCTGAGCTTGAAAACTAAATTTTTGCTTGATGTGGGTGAAAACAGATCCCGGTCTGCCGGTTGCAAAAGTTCTCAAGGTTTTTACATTGTTTAACCAACCTGCCTGATTACCGCCTTTCCATTTCAGTAAATGAGCGGAAATATCACCTGAAATCGCATTGCTTTTTTCGTCAATGGCTTTAATGACATTGGTGGGCAAAAAGGTTGAATTCATTAAATCTGCAAAACGGTTAACAAACTGATTGCGAAACTCGGTATTCTCAAGCAGTTTGCGCAGCATTAAAGTGGACCATGGAGGGTTTGGCCAGCCCGGACCGTTTGAATCGGTTGCAAAGGCCAGCGAATTACTGGAAGCATAACTATTATTACTACCACCCATTCCAAAGTCGGTGTCATACATGATCCATCTCCATTTCGAGGCCGGATCGGTAGTTTTCCAATACCGGATGTTATTTCCCGGCCAGTCGTGATTGGCATAAAAAATCTGCGATGCGAAATAGTCGATAAAGCTTTCAATATCGATTTGAGAAGCAACCTTATCATAGTTTGCCTGAATGGTCATTGAATTTTTGCCGAGAAAATCGTACATCTTCCACCAATCATCAGCAACTCCGATGAGTGGGTCGCCATTATTTTCGAGCATAATTACATCTTTTGGATTTACACCATTGTTTGATGCCAGAAAATTCTCATCGATCTTTTCACGAAGGTTCAGGATTCCCCAATAATGACCATTCAGGAAAATAGTTGCTGGTCGGTAGGCCATTTGTTCAAAATTGAGTCCAACCGTGAGGCTGGTCATCAATCCATCGCGAAACATGGTATTGTTCCAGTCGTTTCCGGAGTTACGCAAAACAATGCTGTAAAATTCGTCGAACGGGCGGTTGTTGAATATTTTATAATCGATGCGTTCAGAACCATACTTATTGCGGCAATGTACCGCCATCGATTTTTGTGGGTTTGCACGAGAATAGTTTCCAAATATTTTGATTCCAGCATCTACATGAATCACTTTACTTCCTGAAGTTTCCATCATTTCGAAATGGCATGGCTTTTCCCAATCTTGCCAGAAATTAGCGCCGAAATATGGATAACCTCCCGGATTTGGGCCCATGGCATAGATTCCGGTATTGAAATCCCATAGATCCATCGAGTCCATCGAGATAGAAATAACAGGCAATTTTGTGCGATAAATGATGTATGAATTGGTGACAATATCGCCCGGAAGCTTGCCCGCTTTTATAATCCTAGCCTTGATTATTTTTGTCTTGCCAATGCTGAATTCACCCAAATAAATGGATGATGAACGGCTTGGAGCCGAGCCATTGGTTGTGTAGTAAATCGTATCGGTTTGATTTGGTGTCGTCAGTTTTACCTTAATAGAATTGGAATAAACTCCTCCCGGAATATTAAACGCCGGAACACCAACATTTTCATCCGGAAATGATTCATCAGAATTTCTTTCGCCTGGGGTAGAATTGATGAAAATACCCCAAACTTTAGGATTTGCCTTGGTGCGGCCAAAGGATGTATTTATTTTAAGAGGTCCAACCCGAACGCTGTCAACCAGTGTCCGTCCCGGATTATACAAATAAACAGACTCGCCACCTGAATCGATTTTAAAGTTGGTATGAAATTCACTCCCCAGAAGATTTTTACCTGAAGCAAAAACAACAAGGTATTTACCCGGTTGAAGCGTGTAATTGGGAAAGACCCATTGAAAAGGTTCATCAATTTTGTCGCTCAATCCGTATCCACCTAGATTCATCGGAGATTTTCCTGAATTATAGAATTCAATCCAATCGGGTGATTCACCGGAAAGATCGGTTAAAACTCCCCCGTTTGAACTCATCACTTCGTTAATCAGAATGGGATTTGTAACTGCAAACAAGGCTATAGAAGAAAGGCAAAAGGCCAGAAGAAGAAGAAATTTCATGTTGAAAAGATGTAATCACCCGAAAAATAATTGGGCAAATCTAGCAAGAATTTGCCCAAATGAAAGATCGTATATCTACATCTTCACCATTCGCCTCGTTTGACTGAATCCTTCGCATTCGAGCCGATAGAAATAGATACCTGAAACAACTGGTTTTCCAGAGTTATCGCAACCATCCCAATAAAGGGTGTGAACCGAAGAAAACTGAATATTATCGCTCAAATTGCGGATAGTCCGTCCATTCAGATCCAATACCGAAACGCGGTATTTTCCTGGCTTGTCGAGTTTAAATTCGATGGATGTTCCTTCGTTGAACGGATTTGGATAATTCGGTAACAATTCAGTGGTATTCTGAGCAACTGGCAATTCTTCGATTTCCGCCGGTATATTTGAAGGGTTACGTAAACCCGGCGTGCCATTATTCCCTGAGAAAACCCAGCTGGCTGGCAGATTGTTGTTTTTAGTAGGATTGGTGAGCTCGAGCGACCAAAGCATAGTTAAATCAAACGTTTTCCAGGGGAGCACATTCGAATAGCTGACTTCATCAATCAACTGGCTGGTGCTTGAATAAAGCCGAATAGCATCAGTTTCGCTACCCAATCCAAAATTAAAAGTTCCGATCACATTTTTTACAGCTCCGAAAACTTCTTCCATTTTT
>JBBQMW010000122.1:0-11525 GCA_038329265.1 Bacteroidales bacterium
CCGAAAGCCATCAGCAGCAGGGCAAGCATGGGAAGAAAGGCCGCCGCCTTCCAGCTCCATGCTTTACTGGTTTTTTGTTTGTTCATCATAACAATTCGATTTTTAATTTGACAATGATTAAAACTGTTTGCAAGTGCGAACCTTTGATGTCCGACACATTTTTGAATAATTAATAACTGATATTGAGTTGCATCGATGCCGTTGTTCAGGGTGCTGTCGTCAGCCTGGAATTCGTGAACTGCTTTGAGGTCCCTGTTCAGCCAGTAAATAACCGGGTTAAACCAATAGATGATTTTGACCAGTTCAATGAAAAGCAAATCGTAAAAATGGCCATGCCGGATATGCGCCTTTTCGTGGGTTAAAATGGTGTCACCGTTGGTTTCGAAATCGCTTTTTGAAATAAACAGGTACCTGCCGAGCGAGAAAGCGGGGATATCACCTGGTGCGATCAGCAACCGGAATCCATCCTTACTGATAGCCGGAACTTTACGAAACAGTACAAGGATGTTCAGAAAACCGGTCAATGATACCAGGAGTGCCACCAGTAATCCTGATAGATAAATCATTTGCAGCAACTTTGGCCAGGCGATTGCAAACTTCGGGGATATTGTTTCCACGGGTTGACCTGCTACTTCCGTACCTGTCGGGGCTGTCTCTGCCGGCAAGTTTAGGTCGTACTCCACAATTTTATCCGCAACCGGAGCCAATTGAAACGAAACGACAGGTTGCATCGTTTGCGGCAGTTGCACCAACGGGATAATTACAGAGAACGCCACGATCGAAAGCAGAATCACCCGGTTCAGCTGAAAGAACGTCTGTTTCCGCATCAGTATCCTGAAAACAAGATAAAGGCCGCTCATGCAAAGTGACGATTTTAAAAGATACAGGAGAAATATATTCATGGCTTTCGGTTTTTATTTGGTTTCTGCTTTAGTGACCGGGTGAATCTTGACGGTTTGAACATTCACCCGGCCACTAAAGGCTTTGGGTTTTATTATCTTCTGCCTGCCGGATAAGTGCTTTGATCTCTTCGACCGATATTTTTTCTTCTTCCACAAACATCGAAACGACAGAGGAATAGGATTTGTCGAAATATTTGCTCACCAGGTTTTTGATCGTGTATTTGCTGAACTCTTCACGCGAAATGATCGCAAAATAGCGGTAGGTATTCCCGAATTGCTCATGCCCGACGAACCCTTTTTCCTCAAGACCGCGTACGATGGTGGAAATTGTATTGTAGTGAGGTTTTGGTTCGGGCAGCTCATCGATAATATCCTTTACGAATACGGATTCTTTTTGCCAAAAGCTGTCCATGATCTCTTCTTCCCGGTTTGTTAAATGCTTCATGTTATATTTTTTTGTTGTTTCCATCTTTTCTTTTTCTGAAAATATGATTTTGAAAATGGTTTGGCAGAATCTGAATTTTCACTTTAAAAAATGATCGCAAAACAAAGGTAACTATGTTTTTTAGTTTTGCAACTATATTTCATAGTTTATTTACTAAATATTTTAGTTATTTTTTTAAACGGCGTAAAATAAGCCGAATAACAACATTTTGTGAGTTGAATTCAACCTTCTTTTATCTTTATCAAAAAACATTCACAGTTGGTTGACAATAGGTTGTACGCTAAAAATTGTACTTTTACCCGAAACGAAAGAAAATGTCAAACATGTTAACCAAACGAACTTTCCAAAATGTAGGTATCTTACTTTTTCTGATTGTAATCCACAGTTTCACAGGAAAAGTACAACCCAAAAAAGCAAAACCCGAGTTTCGGAATTTTTATGGGATCGCCTGGAGAGGCACACCTCATGAAAATCTCGCATATGCCCGTCAGATGGGTTATGATTATGTGTTTTACCAAAAAGGAATGGAGAATGATTCCCTTTCAAACGGTCTCCATTTTTATATCGAAACTCCCGAATATTCCATTTATAAACGCGATATTGAAACTCAGAAAACATACTCACCCGCGGCAATACAATTTGCCGAAACTCATTATTCCTTAATGAATAACACCAAGCCGTTTCCGGATAACATTGCCAGGGGGTGGTTTAAGAACGCTCATGCATTTACGGTTCAGCTTGATTTTCAGCAACAGAAGATAATTACCTGGGGGGTGGATAGCATCCTTCAGTACGTGAATTCGATTGAGGCGAAAAATTCAAAATTCCGCTTTGGCGGCTTTGCCTGGGATGTTCCACAGCCGGCAGGTGATTTCTGGGATACAATCCAGCATCCCGGCAAACAGATCACATTAAAATTCTGGACAGGCAAAGATTCCGGCGTGAAACATCCTGATGTGACGCATGAATTTTCGACCTACAGCGATGGCCGGATTGCGTATTACAAACAGCTTTTTAAAGCATCACGCAAGCAATTCCCCGATGCAAAGTTTATCATGGAGCCTTACAGAATCTTTGAAGACTGGATTAATGTGGTTGGTGATCGCGCCGATGCAAAGGAGGTAACACCGGATATCCTGGCACAGGAACGTTTTGGTACTGAGTTTGTGAATGATGAGAGGATATTTGCCTCAGGGTTGATCGGGAAACAAAATGTGATGAGTACCACTCCCGACCGGTTTAGCGAAGCCGACAACCGTGTTTATGCCGCAAGCGCCGCTATCAACGGAGCATGGTTTTCATGGTACGGGCGGTTCGGTGGCACAGGCGATATGCCCGCTTTTAAGAGCATTTCCGAGGTGCCGGCCCGTTTGAAGCTGATCAGGGTATTGGCAAACTGGGAAAATGTAAATAAAACGCCATTGGAACAACGGTCGTGGGACGGGGTCGTTTATAAAAGTCCAACTGCAGTTGCAAGTCCTGACATTATTGCCGTCGTTCAGCCGGAGACAAAAAAATTATTTGCCGTGTTTTTAACCGAGAAAGGTGAGGTTGCAATTCCGGCCGGTAAAAAAGTAATTGCAATTTTTGAGGTTGATGATTTGTTTATTGAAACAAAGATCAACAACGATGATATTGAGATCCAATCCAATTCGTTAAAAATCAAACGGGCGGATTGCTTGAATAAAGGATATATTTTTCATTTAAAATAGTAAGATCATAATGAGCTGGAGCGACCGGGTGACTTCTAAAATTAGCGAACCAACGCCCGCGGACTTTTAGTGACCGGGTGACGTATAAAATAGGGTGCAAATTCCCTTTGACTCAGCTTAATTTATCAGTACGGTCACCCGGTCACTTGCCATGAGCTGACTTTGCTTAATTCATAAGTACAGTCCCCCGGTCACTTGCCATGAGTTGACTTTGCTCAATATAAACCGCAGTCACCCGGTCACTTCACAAGCAAACCATTTCATCCCTTCCATCAACCACCTTGTCGGAAATTGATAGGCGGAGATTCCGGTTTATTATTTTTTTGTGCCATGTTTAATCTTAATTTTATAACCGATGAAAAACAAACTGGCACTTTTATTACTCCTGACTTTAATTTTTAATTTCTGTTTTGCCAAAGAGGCGGAAAAACTCCCCGCAGAACCTTGGCGAGCTATAGTATTTATGGAAAAGAGTGCTACCGACATTCGTTGGAAAGGCGACATTTTCATCAAACTTTATGGAAGCTATAGCCAAAAAGATTCATTAATGATTGAAAACTCAATCAAAATTCTAAATGAACTCTGTGAAACAGTAAAATTGAGGATTACCACTCATGAACGGGGAAATCTGGAAATCATTTTTATGGATAGCACAAATGACAATGTCTATGAAAGCATAATTTCCATAGCAAGTGACCAAGCATCCTCCTGGAAATACAATTACAGCGAAAAAAAGGTTATTTCTCATTTTGATCAGGCGCTACGTTGTTTATTAGTTCCGAAGAATCATCGGCAGAATTTTTTAACCAATACGATGGCATTCGCACTGTACCCAAAATTCTTGAGTATTGACTATATGTTTAAAAATGGACGGGAAATTTTCACCAGGCCAAACAGTATCTTTAATACAATGTCTTCTGTTAATGATGCTAATAAGTTGATTAAATATGAACCGCCCTTCTATTCAGAACTAAGTTCTTTCGATCGCCAACTTATTAAAACGGTATATGCCCCCAACTTTGCAAAAATTCTTCCAGTTGCCAAGAAACAATTCAATCCGGTTCCTTCCTGGTTTCGTGACAATTCTATAAAAATAATGATTTTCCCATTGACGCTTGCCCTGCTTCTTTTTACCTGGGTAATCATTCTTTTTTATAAAATACTGGGGGTGAAAATTCGAAACAGGCTTCTTCAATTCAATGTAATTTCAGTATTGGCTTTATTAATCGTCGGAATTTTATCATGGCTTTATTTTATAATAAGTAAAAAAATACAAAATCCATTTTTTTATTTTTATAATACAATTGACGTTGCCGGGTCAATACTTATCCTTCTTATTCTAGGTCTTCCAGCGCTGAATATAATCCGGTTAATTGAACTGTCCATTCACCGAAAAACTCAACATAGGTATATTAAAGTCCTGTTTTTGTTTTTATCAACCAGCCTTATTCCAAGTGGTACGTTATTATCCATTGCGTATTTTAGCTTTAGGAAAGATATTAATGATGAAGGGATCAGGGCCATGATTCTTGTCTTTTTGGGTTTCGTCATCATCGGAATTTTCAGGGCTTTAATCAGTTTCTTCATCCTGAAAGAGAAAGAATTAAAAATTGAAAATGAAACCAAGCTTTCAAATCTTCGCGAGTTAAAATCGAGGGCTGAACTGAATGCACTGCATTCCCGGATTAATCCGCACTTCCTCTATAACTCGCTCAACTCTATTGCCGGTCTCGCGCATGAGGATGCCGATAAAACGGAACATATGGCTTTGTCGCTTTCGAAACTTTTCCGGTATTCAATTAATAAAGACCAGTCGGATTGGACCACCTTTAAAGAGGAAATGGAGATGGTGAAAATTTACCTTGATGTGGAAAAAGTGCGTTTTGATGACCGGCTGAATTATTCCGTAGAACTACCCAAAGAGCTGGAGGACTACAAAATTCCGCGGTTTATGATCCAGCCGCTTGTTGAAAATGCGGTTAAACATGGGATTTCAAAATCGGTAAAAAGCGGACAGATAAAGGTGGCAGTTACAAAGGAAGGGAAGAAGTTGTTTATTGCAGTTTCGGATGACGGACCCGATTTCCCGAATGACCTGGCTCCGGGATTTGGCATTCAAAGCATTTACGATAAACTTGAAATCCTGTACCCGGACAAGTTTGAACTAAACTTTATTAATTCACCTGAAAAACAGGTGCTTATAAAACTGAACTGAGATGGCAAAATTTACCACAATACTCATCGATGATGAACCTATTGCCCGGACCCGTCTGCGTCGATTGCTTTCGAACTACGGCGAGTTGTTTCAAATTATTGCTGAGGCAAAAAATGGAGAGGAGGGACTTGAGATGATTCAACGGCTAAAACCGGATCTGATTTTCCTCGATATACAAATGCCAGGTAAAACAGGTTTCGAAATGCTGAATGAACTGAAAGAATTCCCAATCGTTATATTCTGCACGGCCTATGAAGAATATGCCTTACAGGCCTTTAACACTCTGGCATTGGACTACCTGGTCAAACCTGTTGAGCAGGAAAGGTTGCAACTGACTGTCGATAAATTAAAAAGAGCAAAAGCGACAATTGGCAGGCCACAGCTTGATGCGTTAATGGAGCTTGTCAACCACCAGGCTGAGACCAAAAAGCTTCATTCAATTCCTCATAAAATCGGCGATCGGGTTATACTGATTAAACCCGAAAAAATTACTTATTTCTCAGCGAATGAAAAATATGTTGATTTTTACACCCTGGATGGAGGGAAATATATGACTGAACTCAGCCTGAAGAAACTCGAAGAACGATTACCTGCTGCTTTTAAGCGTGTTCAGCGTGGCGTGATCGTCAATTCAGACCATATCAGGGAATTCCGGAAGTATTTCCGGGGAAAATATATTCTGGTTCTGGATGATGTCAACCACACCAAACTCGAAACCGGGCGATCCTATTCCGAAGAAATTAAGGAGTTTATACAGTGTGATTAATTTCAAATTCGTTATCGCGTAGCGGTGGTAGTATTGTAGAAACTGTATACACACAAACCAATTACCGCGTAGCGGTTACAGTATTATATTTTAAGAACAAGATTTGTTTAAATTTCTTGATTAATAATAGTTTAACCGCACGCGGTAAAGGTTCAGACGTGTACCTTAACTCTACAATACTTAAATCCGTCATCTGACGGATAGTCTATTAAGATAATTTTCTAACTTAACCCCAAAATGTTTATGATTTAAAAATTCGGAGATTTAAGAAAAAAATACATGTTAACTGACGGTTATGCGTACGGGACGGGACAAATATTCTGGAAGGCTCTATTTGAACAATTTTTCAATTTCGTTTTGCCAGTCTTTAAGTCCAAATTGGTTGTCAACGATTATTCCATTTTTATCCAGTAAAATCATCCGGGGGATATATTTGACTCCATAAACGATAAATGCCTCATTATGCCACCCTTTTAAATCAGAGATATTTAACCACGTCATACTGTCTTTTTTTATTGCTGATTTCCATGCATCAATGTTATTATCACCTGAAATGCTGATGATGTTCAGTCCTTTGTCATGGTATAAGTCATACATTTTTCTCACTCTCGGATGTTCTGCCCGGCATGGCCCGCAACCGGAGGACCAGAATTCAAGTAGTGTGTACTTACCTAAATTTCCGGAGATTGATTCATGTTTCCCTCCAGGTGTAAGTTGAGCGCAATCTATAAATTTTTCACCCGTTTCCGGTACTTCAGGCAATGAAATGAATTCGTTAAGAAGCTCACCATTCCTGCTTTGTTTAAATTTTTCGGGGATTTCATGATACAATACTTTGATGTCACTTTTTGTCAAGACTGAATATGAAGATGTCGTTTCATTAAATAATTGATAAAATGCAACCTTACTCTTTGCCTGGCTGGAGTAAAGATTAATCTTTTCATTCCTGAACTGCTTCTGCACCAATTCAACTTCAGCTGAGATACGATTCTTAATTGACAGGTTATCTGTTGTGTCTTTCGATGCTAATAAACGAGTCAACCGGCTCTCAAAACTTTTTTCCAATGCGACAAACTGCTGATAAATTTTGTTTGAAACAGAACCTGTAACTTTTGCATTAATAAAATAGTCAAAATTTCCACTCAGTTGGATTTCAGAATTTTCCAGCCATATAAATAACCTGTCTTTTGGGTACTTTGGATTTTCACCCCAGATACCGAAAAATTTTGGTTCGGATAAGTTAAAGCCAACATCGAATTTGCCATTCGTAACCGTTACCTTCCGAAACACCTTTTCGCTTTCTAAATCAATGATATTAAGAACTGTCCCATCATTTATATTTTCAAGTAATGCTTTTAAGGAACCTTGTCCGGAACTACTTTGAGGCCAGAAAATTAGTAAACCAATTAGAGCAACAAATACAATAAGTTTTTTCATCGTCAGGATTTATTCAGGTTCTTTCGATTTCAAAGCCATTTCAATCACAAATTAATGCTTTTTAAGATATATTTGAACAATAGATATTCAAAATTTAAAAAACCTCTTTGTGAAATACCTGTTGTACATCCTGTTTTTTCAATCTTTGATCGTTTGCCTGGTCAGTGTAACTTCAAACGGACAAACACCCCGTAATCCTGAAAAGAAAGCGCTTCAGATTATGAAAAAAAATGCGGTTTTACTGGATAGTATCAGTCAGTTACTAGTTGTTTTTAATGAATCTCCGGAACAAAATTCTGCGGTACTGGTCGCGATGGAGAAAAAAAATAAACAGTGGAAGGTAATTTCAGCCCCCATTCTGGCAGGTATCGGGCGCAAGGGATTCGCTGCTCCAAATGCAAAACGTGAAGGTGATGAGCAGTCGCCCACAGGGTTGTTTAGGCTGGGCAAATTATTTTGTTACGATCAAGTCGTGAATACCAGGATGCCGTTTATTCAGACAACATCGGAAGATAAATGGATCGATGATCCCCATTCAGAAGTTTACAACCGGTACATCAGGGGAGAAACTACTGCAAAATCATACGAAAATCTGAAAATAAACAGCGATGAGTATAAATATTGCATGGCAATAGAATACAATATGCATCCTGTTATTAAAGGTCTGGGAAGCGCAATCTTTCTTCATCTTAGCATGGGTGATCGTCCAAATCCAAGTTCCGGATGTGTGGTCATTACCAAAAGCGATATGGATGGACTGCTGAAATGGATGAAACCTGAATTAAAACCTTCGATTATTATGGGGAATGAAAAAGTTTTGTTGTTCGGTTTAGAATGATACTTCGGCTGAAAGAAGTCTAAAAATATTTGTTAATTTGAAATAGTTTTATTATTTTCGTGAACTAAAGAAGCAAAAATTTGGGATGTTTAGTTCACAAATAAATAATCGTGATGTCGTTCTGGCCATTTATCAGGACATTCGTACTATTTTTCGTTTAAGTGATATTGCTATGCTCACAGGCCAAACCGATTTTAAATCACTTAGCAAAAAATTGAATTATGCTGTACGTACATTCAAGTTAAAAAGTCCGAGAAAAGGGATTTATGCAAAACCTGTTTACAATGCAGAAGAAATGGCCTGTACCGTTTATACACCTTCCTATATTTCGTTGGAATATGTTTTACAAAAAGCCGGAATAGTATTTCAATTCAATTCTGTTATATCTGTAGTTAGTTACCTAAGCCGTACTATTAACGCTGGTAATCAAACTATGGTTTATCGGAAAATTAAAGGGGAAATCCTCGTAAATACAATAGGGATCAACCGGAAAAACAATCAGGTAAATATTGCAACTGCCGAACGTGCATTTTTAGATTTACTATACCTCAATACTGATTATTATTTCGATAACCTGAGTCCTTTGAATAAGGATCTGGTTTATAAAATATTACCAATTTATCAATCAAAAACATTGACAGAACGGGTGAACAAATTACTCCCACAATGATGGATATCAATCGATATAAATTTTTCCTGGTTCAAATTCTGAAAGACATTTATTCCGATATCGAACTTGCCAGCTGGTTAGGATTTAAAGGTGGCACTTCGTTAATGTTTTTCTACGACCTGCCACGATTTTCGATTGATTTGGATTTCAACCTTTTCAATGCAGAAAAAATGGATTATGTTTATGATAAAGTGCGTTCAATTCTACTCAAATATGGCACAATATCTGACGAAGCCAAAAAGTTTTACGGTCCAATCATGGTTTTGGATTATGGAATAGATGAACGAAAGCTGAAGGTGGAAATCTCTGTAAGACAATTCGATAACCATTATGAAATTAAAAACCTGCTCGGTATAAATATGAAGGTTTTGGCCCTCCCGGATATGTTCGCTCATAAACTTTGCGCTTTACTTGACAGAAACATACTTACGAATCGTGATATTTTCGATTGCTGGTTCTTTATGGATAAACAAACGCCTGTCAATAAAAATATTATTGAATCCCGAATGGGAATGTCCTATACCGGGTATCTTCAGAAATGCATTGATACTCTTGAATTAATGAGCGATAAAGGTTTGTTGCAAGGTTTAGGAGAATTAATGGATACCGATGTGAAAAATTTTGTCCGTACTAAAATGCGAACCGAAACTATCAGATTATTAAAATTTTATAAGGATTATCCAATAGTGACCGGGTGACTTATCAAATAGCGGATCAAACGCCCGCGAACCTTTAGTGACCGGGTGACTTCTAAAATAGAGGACAAACACCCGCGGATCTTTAGTGACCGGGTGACTTCTAAAAAAGAGGACAGATGCCCTTTGACTTTGCTCAATTTATAAGTGTAGTCACCCGGTCACTTGCAATGAGCTGACTTTGCTCAATTTATAAGTGCAGTCACCCGGTCACTTGCCATGAGCTGACTTTTTTCAATTTATTAGTACAGTCACCCGGTCACTTGTTTCAAGCAGCAGTTACCCGGTCACTTGGCAGTCTGCCGATTATTCCAGGCGCAAACCCAATTCATCGAGCAGACTTTTATTGATAATGGATTCCTTTCGGATTCCTGAAATATCCAATGCTGATGAGTACTCCCAATCATTAATTTGTTTGACAAGTTTTGCCTTAACCGGATTATTGTGAATGTATTGGAAGCATGTTTGTAAATAGGTTTTTTCCAAATTCACGTCAAATTCTGCATCGTTAGAACGGTTTTGATATTTTATCTTTTCTCCTTCAATACTTCCCAGCCAACTTGTTTTTGTCCTTTCCCGGAACAGTGATCCTGAGCGTTGTTGTTGAATATTAATTGCCCGGGAATAAGAACGGAGCATTGTAGCAATCGAATTATTAAGATGATACTGTCCTGGTGCCTTTAAATTGACACTTGCCGGGACTTCCTCATTTACAGTTGGATGTTGATAACTAATCTCCCGGTAATTTGGTTCCGGATTGCGCAATGCAATAATCAAATGGAAATGATTTGGCATGAGGCACCAGCCTAAAACATTCGCGAAAGGGCAGATATGTTTTTCTATCTTTTTAAGAAAATAATAATAGTTTGACTCTTGAAAGAAAATTCTTTCCCGGTTGTTGCCTTGATTGTAAAGATGATAGATTTGACCTTGCTCAAGATCCATGGGGTTAATTGTTTTAGTGATCAAATTTTAAAGCAATAGATAGAGACCTTTCGAATTTTCAAAAACCCGGTTATCGTTCTGCCATGTGTTTAATGCTAATTTACGACTTTTTTTCCGGAAGTGACCGGGTGACTTATCAAATAGCGGATCAAACGCCCGCAGAATTTGAGTGACCGGATGACTTTCTAAAATAACGAACAAACGCCCGCAGAACTTGAGTGACCGGGTGACTTCTAAAATAGAGGACATACACCCGCGGATCTTGAGTGACCGGGTGACTTCTAAAAAAGAGGACAGATGCCCTTTGACTTTGCTCAATTTATAAGTGTAGTCACCCGGTCACTTGCCATGTGCGGATTTTGCTCAATTTTTAACTGCAGTCACCCGGTCACTTGTCATGTGCTATTTTTTGTTTACTTACCTGATCCACCAAATAAACAATCGACTTATATGAAATTCCCGAATGAAGGCTTAATCCGATTTCGCAGGTTCGGCTCGTTGAATAGCCGTGTTTAATAGTACCCGGGAGTTGATTTTTGAGTTCTCTCAATCCATGCTGGTTAAGTTCAGGAAAGGAGAAACCACGATCGCCCGCAAATCCGCAGCAGTTTGTTTCCGGAACCACAACTTTGGCAGCGCATTTTTTGGCCAGTTTAACAAGTTTAAGTTCCAATCCCATTTTTTTTACACTGCATACCGGGAAAACGGTGATGGTCTCATGAATTGGGGTGATTTCCAGAAAGGGGAGGAGATGATCATGAATAAACTCAACGGGTTCGTAGAGCTTCAGCGTTGGCGCCATGTTTTCCTTCATCGTAAACAGACAGGGACTCATATCGCAGAGAACAGGGTATTTCCCGTTTTGGGAAGCCTTGATCAATGCTGCTTCCAGTTCATTTG
>JBBQMW010000123.1:0-11422 GCA_038329265.1 Bacteroidales bacterium
ATACCAGTAATCATGCAGCAACGTCTTGTTGATATGGGTGACTGGCTAAAGGTGAATGGTGAAGCTATTTACGGTTCAACACGATGGGAAAATAAGCCTGATGGTGCCAAACAGGAAAACCTATATTACACAGTAAAGGGCAACGATCTGTATGTAATCTGCACTCTCTGGCCCGACAATCAGCTGGTTATTCCTGGATTAAAAAAGGTTGGAAATGTGAGTCTTTTGGGTAGCAATCTTGCTGTAAAATCAGAACTTTCAGGAGATAATCTGATTATTATACCACCGGCAATTAATCCGCGAAATATGCCATGCCAGTACGCGTGGGTTTTTAAAATTGAAGATGGTGGCGAACAACTAAAGAAATAAATTATAAACACATGAAATATAGAAAATTTGGCAAAACAGGTTTTAATGTATCCGAAATAAGTTTGGGAACCTGGCAGGTAGGTGGAAAATGGGGAGAAGCGTTCAATGATGCCAATGCCGACCGCATTCTAAACACCGCCATCGATTCGGGAATTAATTTTATTGATACAGCTGATGTATACAGCAATGGGTTAAGTGAAAAGGCTATCGGAAGAGTACTCCGTAGTCGTTCTGAACGTGTTTATGTCGCAACTAAATGCGGACGACAATTGCAGCCTCACTGCAATGAATCTTATCAGCCAGATGTTTTACGCAAATTCGTTGAAGCCAGTCTGAAGAACATGAATATGGAATGTCTGGATCTCATTCAATTACATTGTCCTCCAACTCAGGTTTACTATCGTCCGGAGATTTTTGAATTATTTGATACCCTGAAACAAGAAGGAAAGATTCTGAACCTGGGAGTGAGTGTTGAGAAACCAGAGGAAGCATTGAAGGCCATCGAATACCCAAATGTTTGCTCGGTTCAGATTATCTTCAACATGTTCCGTCCTCGTCCGTCTGAATTATTTTTCAAGGAAGCCAAACGGAAAGACATTGGTATTTTGGCTCGGGTTCCTTTGGCAAGCGGCTTACTCACCGGAAAATTTGGCAAAGAGTCAGTCTTTTCGAAAGATGATCACCGCAATTTCAACATCAATGGAGCAGCCTTCGACAAAGGCGAAACCTTCTCAGGAATTGATTATGCCAAAGGATTGGAAGCCGTAGCAGAACTGAAAGCGATTTTTCCTGATCAGGATTTGGCATCAATTGCCTTGAAATGGATTTTAATGTTTGATGAGGTTTCGTGTGTAATTCCCGGTGCATCTTCACCCGAACATGTTCAGGCAAATCTGAAGGCAATGGAATTACATGAACTTTCGGACGAAAAAATGGAGGAGGTTAAAGCTGTTTACGATAAATACATTAGAAATCCGGTGCATTACAAATGGTAAATAGAAGTAAATATGAAAGAAATTGAAAAAGGCAAAAGTGTTCTACTTTCAGGTTTTATTTTAGAAGTAATACAAGACACGACGTAATGGTTGTTGAAGATATCACCAATACAACAATTGTTCGTGATGGAGCAGTAGGAGGAAGTCCTGAAGTCTACGAAAAGATTAACAAAGAAAACGGAAAATGTGCAATGGTTGTATTTTCGAGCCACAAAGTAAGCTACGAATATATTTCACGAAGCAAACCAAATCAGAAATACTGGTCAACAAAAGGTGTTGATATAGAATTTGACAAAGAAGGAAATGCGGTGGTCATAGTTTCATTCGAAAAGGCTGAGGCGAAAATCATTTTCTTTGGAGTGAATATGGAATAAATGTTTTATAAATCTATAACGAAATAAAAATGATGAAAATACCATGCTTACTAGCAATAATTGTGATCACTTCATTGCAATTATTTGCAATTAGTCCCGATTCTCCGGAAGCCAGATACAAGGCTGTTCAAGCCAAACTTCAAACAGGCTGGGGAACCTTCAACCATAAAAGTGTGTTTAGCCATGTGCTTTTACCCGAAGGATTTGCAATGAATATCGGCATCAAGTTGCACCAGAATAATGCCGACAATTACTTGAAAGAAGCGTTTATATCATCGCGAGGCAATAGGCCTGAGAAAATTACACCGGGCTATAAAGCTTATGATGGAAGCTATTCCGATTTAACTGTTGAATGGAATGGTGTGAAATTCAGGATCGAAAGTGCAACAACGGAGAATCAGGATTTGATGTTACTGGTCACTCCAATTGAAAATCCGGAAAATATTCCATCAGTGGTTCTCGAAACCGGAATGTTATGGAATTATCCGGGCAACCTAGAATTGAAAGGGTTAACCATTGAAGCAAATACCAAAAACAGGAAGCTTGTAGTTCGAACAACTGGCTCTATCGAAAAGGAATTCCTGGCTAATACTTCTCCGTATTTGTCGGTAAAACTTGACCAGCCTGTTGCCTTTTATACCGGAGAAACCAAAAGCATCGAACGAATTAAAGAGCAGGTTGCCAAACGGAGAGCCGAACTTGAAAGTAAGTTCTCAAAGTACGGAGATTTTGCACCGACTTATCAGGCAATTCAAAGTGTAATTGGCTGGAATGTAATTTATGATGCTTCCAATGAACGGGTCATTATTCCGGTGAGCCGTCTGTGGAACGATAATTTTGGCGGGCAGTATGTTTTGTTCGACTGGGACACTTATTTCGGAGCATGGATGGCCAGCATGGAAAGTAAAGAACTGGCTTATGCCAATGCCGTGGAAATTACCAAAGCCATCACTCCCGGTGGTTTCATTCCTAATTTCTCCGGATCGTATGGAAGCGCATCATTCGACCGCTCACAACCACCTGTTGGTAGTTTGGTTTTCAAAGCCTTGTATCAGAAATTTCAGGAGAAATGGCTGCTCGAATATGTATATGACGACCTGCTAAAATGGAACCGTTGGTGGCCTAAAAACCGCGACAACAAAGGATTACTTTGCTGGGGTTCGAACCTGGTTGAACCGCCGCTAAAATCTGATTTTGCAACAAACAACTGGCAAGGTGCTGCCTATGAATCAGGTTTGGATAACTCGCCAATGTACGACAAGGTTCCTTTCAACAAGCAAACAAACATGCTCGAATTGGCCGATGCCGGTTTGATGGGTTTGTATGTAATGGATTGCGATAATCTGGCCGAAATTGCCACCATTCTTGGGAAAGTTCAGGATGCTAAAGAATTGAAAGAACGAGGAGATTTTTACCGCAAAAACATGAGTCAGTTGTGGGACGAAAAGGCTGGAATCTACAAAAACAAACGTACCGATACCGGCGAACTTTCATCCCGGATTTCGCCTACCAATTTTTATCCTTTGCTGGCGAAGGCTCCAAGTCAGGCACAGGCAGAACGAATGGTGAAGGAACATTTACTCAATCCTGAAGAGTTTAATGGGCAATGGATGCTGCCTTCGATTGCGATGAACGACCCGGCTTTCAACGATCAGGAATACTGGCGTGGACGCATCTGGGGACCGATGAATTTTCTGGTTTACCTGGGATTGAAAAATTACAATCTGCCTGAAGCACGCAAAGTTCTGGCTGAAAAATCAAATCGGCTGATGATGGAAAATGTGAAGCTAAACGGCTATATCTATGAAAACTACAACGCTATCACCGGCAATGTGAACGACCCTGCGGAAGGAAAACGAATGGGCGATAATTATTACCACTGGGGAGCTTTGCTTGGGTTTATTGAGCTGATGGAGAAAGGTCATTAAATATTGGACTTTATTGACACATAATCGACAATAAATTGTTGGTTTTATAGTTGTTGAATAAAACAATAAATACACTGCATGGTAGGAAAAGTGATATGAATTTATACAAAAAAACCGCTGAAGATATTGATCTTCAGCGGTTTTAATTTTCTTAGTTGTGCCCAGAACAAGACTCGAACTTGCACACCGGAACCGGCACCAGCCCCTCAAGCTGGCGTGTCTACCAATTTCACCATCTGGGCATTTCAATTTTGTGAGTGCAAAACTATAAAAAATCTTAATATATGCTCAGTGTTCAAAGGAAATAAATTAAAAGTTATTCTAACTTTGATTGATAATCATCTAGCATTCCTGAATCAACTGAAATGATAAAAATTCGCTGGAAAAAAGAAATGTATATTTCTGTAATATTGAATTTTTGTGCTGCTGTGGGATTTTCTCAAACCAACCTAATGCCAGTGACACATTATGTTTTTCCGGAGTTTACTAAGGGTATTGTATTAATGAAAAACGGAAATGAAAATGAGGCCATATTGAATTATAATTCATTAACCGAGGAAATGATTTTTGATAACCGTGGGACAAAACTCGCACTTGGCCAGCTAGAAATGATTGATACAGTATTTATTGGATTTCGTAAATTCATTCCTAAGGATAATTCTTTTATAGAGCTTGTGCTTAAAGCAAAGTATTCACTCTATGTGGCTTATAAATGTAAGTTGAATGATCCCGGTAAACCTGCAGGCTATGGAACAACATCTCAAACATCTGCAATTACATCATATTCAAAATTTTTCACCAATGGCAAGGTTTACGATATGAAATTACCTGAAGGATATGATACACAACCTTTCATCGAATATTGGTTAGATAAGGATGGGAAATTGAATAAGTTTATAAGTATTCGGCAGCTATCTAAATTGTTTGATGAACACGAAAGTGTATTTAAAGCTTATATTAAGAAGCATGATGTCAATTACGAGAATCAGAGTAGTGTTGTTGAATTAATCAGATCTTTACAAAACAACTGAATGCTGTGTGGATTTCAGGACCAATTGAATAATGCATAGCCTAGTCGTTTCAGAAAAATGAAATTATTTTGCAATAAAAGTGATCTATAACCCAATTTTTTAGTGTGTGCCGAATATGTTTTCATTCTTCAAAAATATTGATAATAAAAATCACAAACCTACTTTTGGGGCATTAAAAATCCTCAAATATATTGGTCCTGGGTTGCTGGTTACTGTTGGTTTTATTGATCCCGGAAATTGGGCTTCAAACATTGCTGCCGGAGCTGATTTTGGATTTACTCTATTGTGGATGGTCACCTTATCAACCATCATGCTCATTATACTTCAGCATAATGTTGCTCACCTTGGCATTGCAACAGGATTGTGTTTATCCGAAGCAGCCACCATGCATTTGCGCCCCTGGGCCTCACGAAGCATTCTTGGTTCGGCAATGCTTGCTTCTGTTTCAACTTCGCTTGCCGAAATACTGGGTGGTGCCATTGCCCTTTACATGCTTTTCGGAATTCCGATTCCTGCAGGCGCTATAATTGTAGTTGTTTTTGTTGGTATAATGCTGTTTACCAATTCGTATGCCCTCATCGAAAAAATTATAATTGCTTTTGTCTCCATTATTGGATTGTCGTTTCTCTATGAATTGAGCCTTGTTGAAATTGATTGGGTTCAGGCTGGTATTTGCTGGGTTGTTCCTTCTATTCCTGAAGGTTCAATCCTGATTGTGATGAGTGTTTTGGGTGCGGTAGTCATGCCCCACAATCTTTTTCTGCATTCTGAAATCATTCAAAGTCGGCAATGGAATCTTGAGAATGAGGAAGTAATCAAAAAGCAACTCGATTATGAATTTGTCGATACGCTGGTTTCCATGCTGATTGGTTGGGCAATTAATAGTGCGATGATCATTTTGGCGGCATCAACATTTCATTCGGCTGGTGTTAAAGTTAATGAGTTGCAGCAGGCACAGACGATGCTTGGTCCATTATTAGGGAACAATGCTGGAGTTGTTTTTGCAATTGCGTTGCTTTTTGCAGGTATTGCAAGCTCAATCACTTCAGGAATGGCAGGTGGAAGTATTTTCTCCGGTTTATTCAATGAACCTTATGACATTAAGGATAATCACAGCCGCCTGGGAATTGGCTTGTCTTTGATTACTGCCCTTTTGCTGATTTTTGTTATTGGTAATCCGTTTAAAGCATTGATTATTTCGCAGATGATATTGAGTATTCAACTTCCGTTCACAATTTTTCTTCAGATTTACCTAACCTCGTCTAGCAAGGTTATGGGCAAGTATGTTAATTCAAAATCTACAACAGTAATTATACTTCTGGTTGGGGCAATTGTAACCTTCCTGAATGTTTTACTTTTCATTAGTTTCTTCTAGTATTCAAAAATTGAGGTTTTAATCCTTTCGCCGGAAACATTTTTGTTGGTTTTTGTATCGTTATTTACCCAAAAGAACATCAAAATACTATTGTTTTTGATGACTGCACTTTGTTAATAACTCTGGAAATGATATGTTTATGAGAGCTGATATTCCGATCAGAAAGGAGAAAAATTTAGTAAAATGATTTGAACAATTGTTAATAATATCAGATGATATCAAGTTTATTAAAACCCTTTAAAATGCTTGACTTATAGGATTCTGATGTAGTATCTTTATTTCATCAGACGAGCGATAAAAAGCTGCTTGGATAGAATGGAGAAGGGCTTAAATTTTTAACCGAATTTGAAACCTGATCATCCGGATCTTAGGATCTGCATTTTGGAAGAGCTAAAGTCGGAACAGAAAGCTTGCTTTCAAAGTTCATCAATTATCAAATTTACCGTTAAAAGTTCATTCGAATGTTGATTCAGGAAGTTGAAAGATTGGAAGAAACTTCGGGTTTTGAAGATCAATCAAAGTAGGAAATTGTTTTCGGACGATGGAATACTTTTCGACAAAAGACTGATCGAAAGATTGGTACAAAGTTACTTACTGAGGCTTAGTCCGCGAAGTGCGATTCGCAAGAGTCAATCGATCGGACAACTGGATGAGTTAGCTGTAACAGGCTAATTCTGATGGTGCAAGGGTGTGAATGAAGGCTGAAAAGCCTTATCGAACATCCGGCTGTAATAACCGTAGTCTGGCACTGAGGAGAAACCTTCGGGTAAATCTAAAAGTGAATGGGAACTTTCTTAACCGATTGTTCCCATTCGTGTTTTATAGCGTTTCCTATTCTTCATTTTGCACAAGAAATGCTTGTGGAAGTGCAAAAAAGAATGTCGATCCTTTTTCGGGTTTAGATTCAAGCCAGATCTTTCCACCAAGCAATTCAGCTAAATTTTTTGTAATGGCCAGTCCCAAACCGTTTCCGCCATACTTGCGGGTATGGGCCGCTTCAACTTGCCTGAAACGATCGAATACCTTATCGTGGTATTCTTTTGCAATTCCAATGCCGGTGTCTTTGACATGAAATAGAATGGATTCTTTCTCCAGTTTTACACCTATTTCGATGTAGCCATGGTCTGTAAATTTTATTGCGTTTCCTACAAAGTTGATAAGCACTTGTTTAATCCTCATTTCATCGCTTCTGAAAATAATATCCTGATCAGGAATGCCGGATGCAAACCTGAATTCTATTCCTTTTGAACTTGCTTTAAAAGAATATTCTTTTTGAATATCAGATATTAGGCTTTGTGCAGATAACTTGCTCTCTGTTAGTGTAATTTGTCCTGCCTCAATTTTAGAAATATCCAGTACGTCATTGATAATAGAAAGCAAATTGTTTCCACTTAAATTAATCAGGTCGGCAAATTCTCTCCTCGATTGGGTGTTTAGATCGGGATCAGTCAACAGATCAGAAAAGCCAAGTATACTATTCAACGGAGTACGGATTTCGTGCGACATATTTGCCAGGAATGCCGATTTTAACCGGTCGCTTTCTACTGCTTTTTCCTTTGCGGCAATCAGGTCTTTCTCCATTTTTTTTCGGTCACTGATGTCTTCACTCAGCAAAATGTAATTGGTAATTTTACCTTCCAGGTTTTTTATAGGTGAGATGAGTACCGATTCCCAATATTTATCCCCGGTTTTAGTTCGGTTCTGGTGTTCACCCTTCCATTCCTGACCGGCGTATAGTCGATTCCAGATGTCAACATAAATTTCATCGTTTATATGACCAGGTTTCAGGATGCGAATGACTTTTCCGACTAGTTCATCTTGTTTATATCCGGAAACAGTAAGAAATTTTTTATTGACGTATTCAATTACACCGCTGATATCTGTGATAACAACCGATGCAGGATTCTGGTCAATGGCCACTGAAAGTTTAAGAATCTCAAGATCGGCTTTTTTCCGGCTGGTGATATCCTCTTTAATAGCCATGAAATTGATAATATGATTGGCTTCATCGCGTATAGGTGAGATTAGAACTGATTCCCAAAAGAGTTCACCATTTCTCTTTGTGTTTTGCATTTCACCCCGATACTCGTTCCCTTCACTAATTGTTTTCCAAAGCCTGCCATATTCTTCTTTCGAAGTATATCCGGATTGAAATATTCTTGGATTTTTTCCTGTTAGTTCATCAAAGGTGTATCCTGTAATTTCCAATAATTTTGAGTTTACATATTCGATATTCCCATTTGTGTCAGTAATAATGATACTTGCCGGACTTTGTTCCAGACCTTTTGTTAACTGAGTTAATTTTTTTTCGGTTAATTTCTGCCGGGTAATGTCGTGACCTACACCAACAAGACCAATGATTTCTCCTGAATCGTTGGTCAAAGGGATTTTGGAGGTGGAAAAATACCTTTTGTTCCCATAATGGTCAGGAACTATTTCGATTTTATTAATTATTGATTTTCCACTTTTGATTACAAAGAGGTCATCTTTATATGTTTCACTCGACTCAGAGTCAAGAATTTTAAAATCAAAATCTGTTTTTCCAATGACTTGGCTTTCATGATAAAATCCCAATAGTTCAAAATCTGCTTTGTTTGAGATTAATTTTCTTCCAGATACATCTTTCACGTATATTGCATCTGGAATATTATCAATTAGGGTCCGTAAAAGGATACGTTCATCAGCAATGACTTTCTCTGCTTTTCTTCGTTCGGTGATGTCTGATAAAACACAATGAATTTGTTTGAATTGGCCGGTAGCTGTATGCCCAACCCGGCCTTCAAGCTGGATATCAATCACAGATCCATTTTTTTTGGTCATTTCAAATTCGCCCTGAATCGTACCTCCTGTTTTGAGATTAGGGAATTCTTTTTTGAATAAATCGATACAACCAGAAGTTAAAAAATCGCCAAACCAATGGCCGGTTACTTCTTCTTTTTGATAACCCATCAGTTCATGCCAGGTTTCGTTGATGTCGTTTAAAAATCCATTTTCGTCAAGCGACTGGTAGGCAATTGGAGCTTTGTCAAAAAGTAACTTAAAGCGTTCTTCACTCTCCTTTAATAATTCTTCCGAAATTTTCCGTTCTGTAATATCGCGCATAATCCCTTCGTGAAATAGAATTTCGCCATTTTCGCCCAGGTTATACCATCCATGATCTTCAACCCATATTTCCGATCCGTCTTTCTTTTTTAGCCTGAAGATTCCCATTTCTTCGTATTTTTCCTGCAATACCAGACTTTCACGGTCTTCAGGCTGAAAATACAGTTCTGTTTTTATATCGATGGCCATTAATTCTTCTTTCGAACTGTATCCGAGCATTTTAACCATCGCGGGATTCACTTCAACGAATTTTCCACCGTGTGTACTTTTATAAACACCATCAGGCAAACGCTCTACCAGATTAAGGTAGATCTTCTTGCTTTCATGCAAATGATCATCAGTTTGTTGTGGAGATTGTGAGTTATTTTGTTCCATAAATTTTCTCTTACCTAATCGGTTTAATTATCATTAATTCAAAGGCAATTTAAAGAAAAAAGTACTGCCGCTTCCGGGAGTGCTTTCGACCCAAATACTACCATTGTGCCGGGTGACGAAATCTTTACAAAGAATTAATCCCAGGCCGGTTCCTTGTTCGTTATCGGTTCCTAATGTTATGGTGTGCTTATCGATTTTGAAAATTGCTACTTGGTTTTCCGGAGAAATACCAACGCCATTATCTTTGACCGAAACCTCAATTTCATGTTCCCTTTCAATTGCTGAAATTTTTACTTTTCCTCCTTTGTATGAGAATTTTATAGCATTTAAAATCAGGTTCCGGAGGATAGAATCGAGCATATTTTGATCGGCAAAAATCATGTTCGCTTTTTTAATGCTGTTGACCACACTAATTCCTTTAATTGCAGCAGAACTTTCGATCATCTTAAAGGATTCAGCTACCTGTGAATTTAAATTCAGAATTTCAGGATTGAATGGACTCCGGCCAGTTTGGTTCTGAGACCAGACTAGTAAATTCTCGAGGAGTTTATAGGCATGTTTTGATGCTGTCTCAATTGTATTTAAGCCCTGGAGTAAGGTTTCGTTATCGAGCTCATTGAAATTCTGGATCATTAAATCGGAAAATCCGATGATAGCATTAAACGGATTTTTTAGATCGTGTGCAATGATTGAAAGAAATTTATCCTTGGTCGCGTTAATTCGTTGAAGTTCATTTGATTGCTGTTCAAGTAGTAGTTCTGTTTTTTTTCGGTCCGAGATGTCAGTAAAATGGACAGCTATCGAGTTTTTTTCAGTTTGAAAAACCTGTACATAATAAAAACCTGAGATTTTAATGTCTTTATATTCAATGTCAAATTCTTGTGAACCTAATTCCCCTTTTGCAACATTTTTATACATTTCAGGGACATTAGTATGAACAAGTTCAGGAAATGCTTCTTCAATAGTTTTGCCTTTAAATAAATCATGCGAGATGCCTATAATTTTGTCGGCAGACGGATTTGCTCCAACAAATATGAGTTGTTCATTGGCTTCCAAATGATAAAAATACATTCCGTTGATCGATGAATTTACGATTTTGCTGAATTTTTCTTCACTTTTCTCTAGGGCGGTTTCTGATAATTTTCGCTCGGTAATATCTCTGAAGAAGGATTGATAGGTACCATCAGGCATTTTCTTTGAATTCATCTCAACAATTATACGGTTTCCCGATTTCTGGTATAGCTCTCTTTCAGTTTTAATGACTTCGCCGTTTTTCAAAAGATTATACCTGAGTGGTTTTTTTTTGAGAATATCTTCAGTAAATAATTCTTTCATATTCATCTTCAGAAGCTCTTCGCGAGTGTACCCGGTAAGTTCGATTGCAGATTTGTTGATTGTTATGAAATTTCCATGGTCATCTCCCTGAAAGAATGCATCAGGAGCCAGATCAAGAAGCATCCGAAACTGTTCTTCACTTCTGAAAAGGGAATCAGCTATTTGACGTCGTTCAGTGATTTCAATGTTATGTACAATGTGACCAGTAACTTCTTTTTCATCGTTTACTGAAGGATTGATGTGGCATTCCAGAAAGCAGACTCCTTCTTTTGATGTTTCGTATGTTTTCAAGCGTTTGATCAGATTAAAATCAAACATCATTTCATATCTAACCGTTTTTCCTGAACGGATATCAATAATTGCCTGCTCTGTCAGATGTGGATTAGTGAATAAATTAAATTCTTTTATCGAATCAATGCTCTGGATTCCAAACAAATCAATGCACGCCTGATTGGCATCTTTTAAATTTCCTAAGGAATCATAATACTCGATTGAGATTGGTGATTGCCTGAAAATATCCTGGTATTCTTTGTCTTTC
>JBBQMW010000124.1:0-11253 GCA_038329265.1 Bacteroidales bacterium
GTTTGTCCATTTTGTAATTGTTTATTTTGTAGCTCAGGGTCAGCATCAGCACACGGGGTTCGCGCTGCATTTTAAATGTTGATTTAAATCCATCTCCTGAAGAACTGCCTTCCATCTTCATGGTTCCCAGCAAATCACGCACGCTCAGCGTTGCTGACAGTTTCTTTTTCATGAAATCCTGGCGGTACGACATGTTGAGGAAAGCCATGCCTTTTTGCTCACCCTGTGCCGAAACCGATGAACCACGGTAGAATCCGGTCAATTGAAAACGACTGTCGGGCGAAAATTTAAGGGTTCCATTCAACCGTGCCGAATAATTGGTACTTTGTCTGTCGATCGATTCTCCGGCAACATCGCCCATCAACTTGTAGTTGTATAAAGTAAAACTGGCATTCAGAAGCAGCCATTTGTTTGCGTTAACGTTTGCCATGATTTCTCCTCCCAACGATTGATCGCGGTTCAGGTTGCCCATTGTCATAAACATGATGTCTCCTTGCTGATCCTGAATGCGGGTCATCAAATCGTTGGTTGTGCGGTAAAATGATTCGACAGAAACAAACGAAGTCCCATATTTACGCATGTAACTCAATTCGTACGAATCGGTGTATTCGGGTTTTAACTCCGGATTACCAACACGCACCGTATATTGATTGATGTATTGTGGAAAAGGATCCAGATCGCGGCCATCGGGACGGTTGATGCGGCGCGAATAACTGGCCATCAGTTCGCTCTGGTCGGTCATTTCGTAAGATAAATGTAATGAGGGGAAAAAATCGAAGCGGTCGAGCACGTATTTCTTACTTTCTGCTGAATTATGGTCGATGACACGGTTGGTGTATTCTCCACGAATTCCAACTACGTATTGAATGGCTTTTATATTTCCGGAGTAGGTTGAATAAAGGGCATAAATGTCTTCTTTAAAATTCATGTCGCTGGTGTACTTTGTATTTGTTATGAACGAATCGCTGATGGGATCATATTCCGTGAATTTAAAATCTTCATTCTCTTGTTCCATGCGGCTTTGATAACCAGCTTCGAATTTGTCACCTTCATTCAAAGGCAGGGTATAATCAATTTTCAAACGGTAATCGTTCGAGGTATTGTTTTCGGCAGTAATTATTCTTGAAAGATAGTTATCGCTTGGGGTGAACTGCGCATCCGAAACAGCTTCATCAATTGATTCTTCTGATGATCCGTCGCGGTTTCTGAAATTAAACGAACCTTCCAGCTTATGAGTTCCAACGTCATTAAATTTGGTCATAAAACTGGCCGTAGAAGAAACGTAATTTCCATTTCTTCCGGAGACACTATTCTGGATGGAATACAGATCAAAATTTGCAGGGTCTTGATACTCGTGTAAATTTCCACCGCCAGTCGCGTTGAACTTGAACGTTCCCACTTCGGCTGAAATATTTGCCGAGGTATTATCGCTGAAATAATAATCGAATCCGCCTTTGATTTGCGAACCTCCACGGGACTGATCGCGACGGCCATTGGTATTTAGGTAGTTGATAGTATCATTCGAATAGGTTTCGCGTGTCGATTTCATCTTTCCATAGTCGGTATTGTCATTATAGTTGGCTCCAAACAATACGTTGTATTTTTTGGTTTTATAATTGACCAGCACATCGGTTCCGTATTTTTCACCAGTTCCAACATTCACATTCACAATTCCATTGATTCCGGAAAGTACATTCTTTTTCATCACTACATTGATGATCCCTGCCATTCCTTCAGGATCGTATTTCACCGAAGGATTGGTAATGATTTCGATGTTTTGAATAGCCGACGACGGAATTTGCTTTAACGCATCGCTTCCGGAGAGAACACTGGGGCGGCCGTCGATCAATACCGTAAAACTTGATGAACCTCTCAAACTAACATTTCCGTCGATATCCACCTCAACTGACGGTGTATTTTCGAGTACGGTAACTGCCGAACCTCCGGCAGCATTAATATCGTTGGTTACATTGATTACTTTCTTGTCAATTTTATACTCCACCCGGTTTTGCTCGGCAATCACCTGAACCTCGGCTACCCTTGTCCGGTCAACCGCCAGTGTAATGGTTCCCAAATCGACTGTTGATGAATTTGGGGTAATTTTCACATCGGAAACTTTGGTTATTGCAAAACCAATAAAATTGGCCTGAACATAGTATTGTCCTGGGGGTAAGTCGCTGATTTCGAAGTTTCCGGACGCATTGGTAATACCTCCTGTTACAAGTTTCGAATCTAGCTGATTGTATATTGCAACGTTGGCATATTCCATTGCTTCTTTGGTTTCACCATCCACAATCTTACCTTTTATCTTGCCGTTTTTGGTTGCGTTCGCAACTCCGGGATTTGCTTTTGGTGGCGGTACCTGCGAAAAAACTATTCCTGTCGTTGCAAAGACTATCATCAAGCCAACTAAAATTTTTGTAATCTTCTTTTCCATTTCTGTTTGTTTAAATCGCTTTAAAATTTGCTATTTTTTTTCAATACCCATCTGACTTGTGACAACAGCCAAAGTTTAACTGAAGATTAAAAAGATTTGTTAATAATTGTAAAACTATTTTGGGAGCTATTGCGGTTGTAGAAAGTAAAAAATCAGGAAACGGAACAATTTTTGATTAACTTGTCAATCTTCAAAACTAAAATCACGGTATGATTCGATCAGTTTTTTTCATTCTCCTCGGCTTGATCTTTAGCTCTTGTGCGACTTCCGGTCGTATCGTCGAAAACAACGATGCCATCAATGATATTCAGGGTATTAAACTTACACAGAGGTTGATTGCACGGTCAGCCGACGATGCAATGCAGGCATCAAGTCAGCGATCGTATTCCGTTTCGATGATTTATTTGCTCGAGCAGAAGAAAAATGAACGACCAACGCTTTTTCTAGATATGAGGGTGAAACAACCTCTGCCTTCAGATAAACTCGATTCGGTCATGTTTATATCTCTGGACAATGAAAAAATTAGTATTGAAGCGAACGAATACATGGAAGTTTCAAAAAGTAATACCGGAAGCAATCAACTTAGGAAAAGGCAGTTTCTTATTCCTGAAAATCTTTGGTTTCCTATTTTTTATTCGGATGAAATCGAGTACAGGTTTTATATTGGAAAGGAAAAAATAGCGGTAAGATTAAACCGGAACGAAACATCGAAACTGAAAGAATATTTCAGTCGGGCGATTCTGCTGCGCGATGCAAATTTGCCTCCAATTCCCGAAGGGCAGAAAAAATGGTGAGAAACTCAAAGAGGCATTTAATGGTCAATTGATTCTCGGCATTATTAATAGTCATTCGTAGTCTACTGAAGGGGAAAGAAAAATGACTATGAATGACCTAATGACAATAAATTACCTTTGCCGTTTTTATTTCCTCTTCTGATCTTCCAATCGGTATTCCGGTTTTTCTTTCTGGTCTTCCTGCATATCGTTCACATCGTCGATTAAAGGCGATTCTTTTACTGCTTCCCAGTCAAATTTTTCATCAAGTGGCGTGAGAGCCTTTTCTGGATCGAAAATCCGAAGATCAACTGCCGCTGCATTGTAGGGAGTAAAGTCAGGAGTGGCGGTGAACAGATCGGCGAAGTCGTTGGCTGCGGCGTCATACTGATTTAAATAGGGCATTCCCAGCACATTCCAAAAGGTTTTGAAAATACTTCCGAAACTGAAATGTACGTTCGAAACGTAATTTCTTTTGGCGTAAGGAGAAATCACCATTAACACGCTGCGGTGAGCATCCACGTGATCGACCCCGTTTTGTGCATCGTCTTCGGTGATTACAATTGCCATATTTTTCCAGTACGGAGTTTTTGAAAGGTATTCCACAATTCGTCCCACTGCAAGGTCATTATCGGCCATATAGCTTTCCCTGAAGGGATATCCGGCTTCAGGCCGTTCACCTGCACCATGGTCGTTTGGAAGGATGACTGTTATGATGGATGGCATTTCTGTCCCGGACTGCATCCATTTTTCATCAAATTCTTTAATAAACTGATTCACCCGGAATTGGTCGGGAATGCCCATGTTGTAGGTTGGATACATTTTTGAAGTGCGCGAAAACATGGGCAACGGAACCGGATAATTCACATAGTGTTTCACTCCGGTAAGTTTGAACGAATCTTCATAAAATGACGGTTCGAACATGGTTCCGAAGCCAAAATTATAAAACTCAATCTTGTTGCGTTCCAGGTGGTCCCACATCGAGCCGGCTTCGTTGTAATCTTCCGGATAAATTGCTCCGGCCGATCCGTTCATTGCCAGGCTGCCCGGTGCTTTCGACTTTTCATTGTATGAGCGGTTGCCCCCGTAACTTGCCGAAACAGTTGATTCCACCCACTCATTCGGGTAAGTATTTACCAGCCAGCGATGGCCGTCAGCCGAAACATCCGAATCGACATAAAAATTGTCCGAAATCGCAAATTCTTCGGCCAGTTTCAAGTGATTGGGCATTACCGTCGCATTTTCAACTTTCATCGATTTATTCCGGTTGGTAAATGCGACATTTCTTCCATAACGGGCGATGGTCGGATCGCCTTTTCCCTTTTCCAATTGTCCGAAAACTTCGTCGTACGTGCGGTTTTCTTTCGAGATAAAAACCAGGTATTTGATTGGCGATTCCTTTTCTCCACCAAAAACCGGAATTGGATTTCTAGCTCTTCGTTTTTGTACATCGCCGTAATTCTCAATCCGGTAATTGTTGCTGATCACTTGTTTGGTTAATTTTCTCAGCTTTTTATCGTTCGGAATATCCATCACCGAAACCGAGCCTTTCATCAGGTTTCCAATGTAGCTTCCTTCTTTTTCTTCCTGAAATGCTTGTCCGCCATTCGGACCACTGCCAAAACCCTTGGCATTGCTCACTACCAGTGTTTTCCCATCTGGACTTACCTCGAGCTTGGACGGAAACCATCCTGTTGGAATATGACCAATCACTTTCAGGCTTGGAATGTCGATTACGCCAATGGCATTTACTCCGGCTTCAGCAACAAAAAGCCTGTTCTGGTCGGGAGAAACAGCCAATCCGAATGGAATTACGCCACGGAATTGTTTCACAGCCGGATCCAATTTAAGCGGGATTTCTGTTGCAATGGTGTCGTGCAGAATATCGATGACCGAAATATTGTCGTTGGTTCCGTTGCTCACAAAAACATAGCGATCGGTCACAGCCAATGAATTGGGGCTTGAACCGCCAACTGCCGGAATTCCTTCAATTGTTTCGCCCACCAAAACCCCTGTTTTAATTTTAGCCTGAATTTCGGGTTTCTCCGGATTTTTTACTGAAAACGACCAAACCGAAAACGATTCAGGAACATTGGGATCGCCCAGGCCCGGAATATCCATCGAATCGATGCGGGTTCCTTTTTTCATTTCCTCTGTTCCATAGCCAAAAGGTGGAAAATCGAGCGCTTTCTGGTAGTCTTTTTCGGCTTCGATGTTTCCGATTTTGCTGTATTCGAACACACCCACGTTGGCGACATAAACTTTCTGTTCATCGTGCGAAAGGATGATTCCAAACGGGTAGCGGCCAGTCTTTGCGCTGGCAACGATTCTTTTCAATTGCGTATCCACCACAATCAGCCGGAATAGCATTTGATCAACCGCATAGATGTAGCGTCCGTCTTTACTCAGTTTCATATCGCCGATGTAACCATCCGGAGTTTTCATCACACTTTCGGAAACCGAACAATCGATTGAATCGAGTTTTGCCCCGGTGTCGATAGAGAACAGATAGATCTTGTTCGCTTGTCCTCCGGCGACATAAACGATCCGGTTGTCAGGTGAAATGGCCAGACCCATGAAAACGGAAGCCAATACACCTTGGTCGGTTGAGGGTCCGGGCGGTACCTGCAAAACACTTGGCTGACTGGATTTCAGGTTTTTGATGATGGAAATGGAAATGGGAGAAATGCCCGAATTGGCCGTAACAGCAACAGTTCCATCAGCGCTCAGCGTTAGCCCGAAAGGATGAGGCGCCACATCGATTGACTTTCCAAAAGGAGTCAATAATCGGCCATTTGGAATAACTGTTTGACCCGTTTTGTTGATTTGAGTGTATAAACTTCCGGATGGAGACGAAACCACTTTAAGGTTAGCTTCCGGCTGACCAAAGGAACAATTCAGTATCAGGATAAAAATCAGGGTAGAAATGCTTTTTTTATACATAGTTACAGGCTTAAAAAACACGAATATAATGTTTCAGTATTACAGAACTATTGCAGAATAAAATCTTCTGCGGCATCGCGGTCAGCCAGAATAATTGCATGATCCTGACAGACTCGACCTGCCGGAATAGATTCATCGGCAGACTGAAGTCGTTTCAGCATGGGGCTTTTTCCGGCTCCGGTTACCAGCCACAAAATATTTCGGGAACGATTGATGATCGGATAAGTGAGTGTCATACGCTTTCGACCCTGGTAAATTCCGGTAATTGCCACGTCGCGGTCATCGATCTGGAGCACCAGATCATCAGGAACAAGCGAAGCGGTGTGACCATCGGCTCCGAGTCCCAGGTGAACCAGATCAAGCACGGGTGGTAATCCTGCAATTTGGCAGAGCGTTTCGCAATAATGCTGAGCTCCCAACGCCAAATTGCCCGAATCAACCGGCATCGCAAGAATATGATCTTCGCTTAGGGGAGCGTATTCAAGCAGACTTTTGCGGAGATGGGTCAGGTTCCGGGCCGGATGTCCTTCCGGAGCTTCCCGTTCATCAACCTGAATCACATATACATTTTTCCACGGAAGGTCTTTTTTCCCGAGTTCCCGGAGCATCAGCCAGGGTGTTGTGCCCCCGCTGACAGCCATAACAAACCGCCCGCGTGTGGCAACACTTTGTCGTGCCAATTTGGCGATTATTCGTGCAGCCTCAAGGGCCACCGAATCAGAATCGGTCAATATCTGAGTATCCATATTTAGAAGCTTATGCAAAAATAAACGTTTCTTTAATAGGAAATAAATAGGTTTTCGCTAGCTCTTTCTCTTTTTGAGCGCAAGGATTCTTATGGCTTGAACATCGGCATGGCAACTTCCACAACTCACCGAATGAATATCGTTTGGACTATTCTGATCAGCAAAGCTGGTGTTCATCTTAGCGACATCCAATCCGCAATTCGAGAATGCCGGATGACAATTCTTGCACGAATTTAGCGCATCGTTCGAATGTGGTGAATGACAGGCATTGCACGAAATTCCTTCATGAACTCCGGTTGGAGTGTGGTCATCCTGTGAGCCTGCTTGATGCGCGAAATTGGGTGAATGGCACTGAACACAGAGTTTATTGACCGGGTCATCCGAAACCTTAACAGGTTTTCCCTGATCGAACATCGCAATCTTCATTAATTTATCGGTGCGGATGTGTTGCTTATTGTCGCGCACATACCAGTTGTTTACCGGGTTTCGCGGAGTGCGTTCGTACGAAATCTCTTTTGAAACGTCGTATCTGAACGCCATTCCACGGACTTCATTAACGGTATGTACACTGTGACACGACAAGCAAGGCATGGTGGGTAAAGTTGCCTGATTCATATCGGTTAACTTCCAAACTCCGTCCACTTCCTGAGGTTTTTGAAGCAAAGTTTTAATATTTCCGTCGTAAAACATTCCATGACAACGTAGGCAAGCCCAGTAGGGAGCTTCTTCAAGGTTGTGTTTTCCATTCATGAAAATATCGGCATAATTTGCCGAATGTCCACCCGAAAGCCATTTTTTATACTCCGACTGATGGCATTTGGTACATCGGTCCGAAAGTTCCAGAACCTGTTTTTCGTTCATCCGCACATTTTCACGTTCCGGATTTTTGCCAATGTGGGTAAAAACCATGTTGGCTTTTTCTTTCAGGCTATGAAATCCATTGCTTAAAGCTGTTCCATGACATTCGAAACAGCTGATTTCACGATGGGCAGAATTTTGCCACAGACCAACCATCGGACTGATCTCATGGCAGCTTGCACAAGTTTTATCCGGATTGGCAGAGTTCCAATAGGAGTATCCGCTAAACAGGAATGCCAGACC
Source organism: Bacteroidales bacterium (assembly GCA_038329265.1). Classification (GTDB taxonomy): domain Bacteria; phylum Bacteroidota; class Bacteroidia; order Bacteroidales; family Prolixibacteraceae; genus Aquipluma. The sequence goes on from JBBQMW010000124.1 coordinate 8,001, forward strand.
AATAAAGGTAAAGAGAAGTGTAAATGCGATTCTTTTCAGGTTCATAATTGGTTAAGTTTCAAATTCCAAATTTCAAATTCCAGGTACCAAAGCTGCGCGTGATCACTCACCATTTCTTTACTTTTTCCCGAAGTTTTTCACAATATTTCCGCCTACCCAGAAGCCCAGAGCCATGATGGTTAATGCCGGGTTGAATCCTCCGCCGTTAAGCATGATACTGCCATCGGCAATAAACAGATTGTCGATCTCATGGACTTGTCCGTATTTATTGACGACTGAAGACTTTTTATCGTTTCCCATGCGGGCGGTTCCGTTTTGATGTTGGCCTCCGCTGGGGCCGCCTTGTCCACCCACACTTTGCCAGGTTTGGTATGCACCAGCTTCTTTCAAGATTGCTTCTGCTTTTGCCGAAAGAAATTTGCAATGTTCGTGATCCAGATAATGCCGTTCGCCCGACATGGAAGCAACCGGAATTCCCCAAAAGTCTTTCACTTCCGGATCGACAATAACCCGACTGTCAAACATTGGCAATTCCTGTATCGGACCAACTACCTGCGCAGTCCGGTGATACATGTTTCGCTGAAATTCCTTATGTTCTTTTCCCCATCCGGCTGATCCCGGTGGTCGAATATTGGTAAATAGATACGGCATCCGGTTAAATTCATTGGCCAGCAAACCGCCACCTATAATTCCGGGATTGTGGTGGTTGAAATCGCACCAGGCCACAGTTGCGCCCGGACCCGAGAAATCGAGAATATCGTAATCGAACAAGCCATAAGCTCCGGTGTAGGCGTGTCCCTGTAAATTTCGTCCCACCCAGTCGGAATTATTTCCGGCTCCATTTGGGAAAAGCTTCGATTTTGAATTGAGCAGCAAACGGGCTGTTTCAATGGCTGCTCCTGAAACTACGACCAAATCGGCAGTCTGTATTTGAGGCTTGTCATTTTGATCGAAATATTTTACTCCGGTAGCTTTTCCGTGATCATCAATCATGATTTCAACGACTTTGCTCCCTGTTCGTAATTCGCAATTTCCGGATTGAATGGCGATTGGGATCACCGTATTTTGTGTTCCGTTTTTGGCATCCACCGGGCAGGCAAATCCGCAACAGGTTCGGTTCCTGATGCAGCCTGCACGATTGTTGTATGGAATGGAATTCCGGAGCATCGGGATCGGAAACGGATGCATCCCCAGTTTTTTGGAAGCTTCGTATAGCACTTTTGCTTCCTGATTGTATTCGAACGGAGGCATGGGTTGCTTTTTCTTCCGGGGTGGTGCAAAAGGGTTCTGGGTGTCGTCGCCCGAAACGCCAATTTCCCATTCGGCTTTTTCGTAAAACGGTTCGAGTTCTTCGTAAGTGATCGGCCAATCATCCATTGTAGAGCCTTCCACTGCACCGTAAACAGTTTTTAATTTGAAATCTTCTTCCATGAAACGCCAGGCCATGGCACCGTAACTGACCGTTCCAGAGCCCACACAGGCGGCATTGTTGCTGTATCCGCCGCGGATGGGTGTTACAATCTGCTTGCCACCACCTTTGTAAGTAACCACCCGGGGATTTTTAATGTGATCGGGTCCAAATGGCGAGCCCAGCACTTCGGTGCGTTGCGAAATCAGTTCATCGTTTGGATGTTCATCGTAGTTAGGCCATTCGCCACGCTCAAAAAGCACAACTGTAATTCCGTTTGTAGCCAGTTCTTTGGCGACAATTCCGCCACCGGCACCGGCACCAATTACAATTGCGTTTACATGTTTATTTGCCATAGTTTATATTTATCTGGAAGCTTTGCTACCGCCGAATCCAAGACCTCCAATGCCAATCAAAAATCCGAACGAGTACCAGCCACCGTTATTATTGATCGCCCAAACTGCAACGTCGTCCATGAACAGGCTACATACGAAGGAAAATGGTGCGATAATTCCGTGCCACAATCCACCCAGAAACCCATAGGTGTGACCGGTTTTACAGGCTTCAATATTTTGCACTTCGGCACATGCCGACAAAAGGAATACCACCATGAGAAAAAAGGCAATCTGGATTATCAGCTTTTTAGTTTTCATTTTTATTTAGGCTAAGTGTGTTTTTCGTAAACTGAATACTGCGACTGACTACTTATTTTATGTGCGGTAACGGTTTTGACCAATAACCAATGGATAGTCGATTCGAAGCATTTCAAAACTCATGAAATCTTTATTTCCGCCATGAATGGGCGAACCGTAAAATCCCTGCATGGTATGCGAGAGAACCAGATTAAAAAAATCGGAGGATTTGCCCGGAGACCAGTCTTTTTCGCCGATCTGGTTGGACTCCATCATTTTCATCAACTTGATTTGCTCATCAGGAGCCAGCGATTCGAAAGTTTTACCGTTATTCGTTTTGCTAAAATTCTGCAGATTACTGATTCCGTTCCGGTATGTTTCCTGATCGTAATGAAAGACTCCTGAAAGTTGCCGGTCGATGTAATAAATGACTCCGGCATCGGTTGCTCCCGGTGACTGATCTTTTGGAATGATTTGCTCACAAAAAGCAATGACACAAAGCGCTTCTTCCGGAGTAAAAAAACGATATAGGCTGCTGTTTTTCAGGCAGGAAGGGAAAAGCAAGACACTGCCAAAAGCCAGACCGGCGGATTTGATAAATGTTCGGCGGTTTAATTGGTTCATATTCATAGGTTTTGTGAGGAAACTTTAGGTTTTCAGAGCGGCTAAAGGTAAAAAAATTTCTTTTCAAAGAATTGGGAATTTGACTGGTCATTCTGACTAATCATTAGTATTTCAGAGCATATTGCTCCACTTTTTCGATCATCTTTTCTTTTTCATTTTCTTCCAGAAAGCTTGCCGCAAATGAGTTTTTTGCCAGAAGAGTGATTTGTTTCCTTGAAAGATTTAATGCTTCTGCAACTGCCTGGTAGTTTTCGTTCAAATATCCGCCAAAATAAGCCGGATCGTCTGAATTGACTGTTGCCAAAATTCCTTTTTCGAGCATTTCGATCAGTGGATGTTTGGCCATATCTTTTACCACTTTCAGTTTCAGGTTTGAAAGTGGACAAACCGTGAGCGGCATTTTTCGCTTCACCAACTCTTCAACCAGAATAGTATCTTCGAGTGAGCGGTTGCCATGGTCGATGCGCGAAACATGCAGTAAATTCAATGCTTCCCAAACATATTCAGGTGGACCTTCCTCGCCTGCATGAGCCACAATCAGGAAACCTTCTTCGCGAATCTTGGAAAATACCCGCTCAAATTTGTTTGG
>JBBQMW010000125.1:0-11193 GCA_038329265.1 Bacteroidales bacterium
GTTTGTGGTTTATAATTTTTCCCACTCACCCCCAAGCCCCGCAAGCAGGGCTTTTCCCCTCTCTACGAGTAGAAGGGGCGAGGTAAGCGAAGCGCACCGGGGGTGAGTGAAAATGAAGGAAGGGAATTTTGTCGTACACCCAATGTATCAATTAGCCTGGAACTTGAAATTTGGAACTTGAAACTATTTCGATCCGAGCGAAATTAATAAAATACCGATTAAAATGCCTGCTAAATAGATAGCTTTTCGACGAATATTTTTCTCGCGAAATACAACCGCGCCAACGACAAACGAAATAACCACTCCCCCACGCCGAATAGCTGAAACAATCGAAATCATAGAATCTTGGTAACTCAGCGAATTAAAATACAGGTAATCGGCCAATACCAGAAATACTCCAATCAGCGGAATCGACCACCGCCAGTAAAATGGAGTTCGTTCTCCTTTTGACAAACGCCAGCGGTTGACGGCTAAAATCGGCAATAAAATAGCCACCTGATAAAACGAAAACCACGCCTGCACGGCCAACCGATCGATGCGGCGCATCAGAAATTTATCGTATAAACCACTGGCTGCACCCAGAAATGTGGCCAGCACAATAAAAAGCACCCATTTATTGGTGGAAAAACTAATTCCCTCCGATTTCCCGGTAGTTGATAACATGTAAAAAAACAACAAGGTAATAATCACCCCGACCCACTGGTAGAAATTCAGATGTTCGCTGAAAATCAGGATAGCACCCAGCAATGTCCAGATTGGCCCTGTTGCCCGAATGGGTGCGACGATGGTAATCGGAAGATTCTTAACCGCATAAAAGGCTAGAATCCAGCTCGAAACCACCAACATCGATTTCAGGAAAATTAAAACATGTTGCTCAAGGTTAATTTCGGGTACAAAAAGTTGAATTGATTTAAAAAATTCAGGATAAATAACTGAACCTAAAGTTATTGGTAAAAAGATAGCTGAACTGGTTAAAGTAGAGATAAAAAGCACCGGAATGACAGCATTTTTATGGACCGAAAGCTTTTTGAAAACTTCGTAAATACCCAATAAAACAGCAGAAGCCAGTGCTAAAATTACCCACATAGAAGAGTTTCGAGTTGTGTTCGAAGTTTTGGTTTATGGATTTTTCTTTTTTCTGACTACCAATATAGCTCCGGCCAGTGCCACCAAAGCTCCAGCAATAGAGAGTACCGAGAAATGTTCGCCGGCAATCCAGTCCACCTGCATCCAGGTCAGAATTCCCATCAGAATAAAGGTGATGATCGGATTTAAAACAATGATGATGCTCACTTTCCCGGCTTCAAGGTATTTGAGTGCGAGAGATAAACAAGCATAAGAAATCAGTGTATTGGCACCCAGAAACACCAGTAATGCCCAATATCCAAAGCTGAGATGTGCAAGACTGGCAAAATTGACAAATGGCAGATAAATTAATACCGGCAATCCAAAAATAAATACATTAAGCGTTCCTACCGAATAGTTCAGAACCAGTTTCTTTTGCAGCGCGGCATAAATTGCCCAGGTAACTGCACCCGTTAAAGTAAGCAACATTCCTTTGGTGTATTGTCCTTCCTGTCCTTCCGGAACCGCGCCTACATGTTGTTGATAGAAAATCCAGAAACCAAGAATTGCCAATATAAAACCGATTATTTGAATTCCCGAAATCTTCTCTTTAAAGAAAAGTATCCCAAAAACAGCCAGCAATACCGGTCCTGATTGAATGGCAACCTGAGCATTACTTGGACTTGTGTATTGAATTCCAAGCATAAATCCAATGTAATTCCAAGCCAGTGCCAATGACGAAATTACGATCAGCCAGGTAGGTTTATACAATATTTTAAGCTCTTTCGGATTTTGAATGAGCAACCAAACAAACATTCCTGAAAAGGCCAACGAAAAACGAAACCAAACAATGGTGGGCGAATCGATCACCTTGGAGGCAATTTTTAGCGCAATGGCCAAAACGCCCCACAATGAAACTGTGATTAGTGTGTAAAGTATTCCTTTTGCCTGATTGGTCATTTTTATCACTATCTCAACTGCGCGCCCAGTTCACGTTCGTAAGTTGAAACAAGTTTTTTCATTATTTTTTCGATCTGGACGTCGTTCAGCGTTTTTTCGTCGTCGCGAAGAATGTAACTGATGGCATACGATTTCTTGCCTTCCGGAATGCCTTTACCTTCATAAACATCGAACAAATCAACCGATTGCAACAGTTTTCGTTCTGAGCGGAAAGCCCAATCGCGCAGTTGACTGAATTGAACGGTTTTGTCAAGCAGCAAAGCTAAATCGCGGCGAACTTCCGGGTATTTAGGCAATTCAGCAAACAATAACTTGTTGTTTTTCAGTTCAATAAACAAAACATCCATAAAGAAATCGGCAAAATAAACCGGGTTATCGATACCGAAAGATTTCATCGTTTTTACTGAAATAGCGCCAAACTCAACAAGTTTTTTTCCGTTCACAAAATACTGAATTCCTTCGCTGATAAGTTCATTCGAAAAGCCTTCTGATTTCAGATTGAGAACCTCAAAACCAAGACGCTTCAGGATATTTTCAGCATACGATTTCAGGAGAAAAAACGAAGTTCTATTCGCCGGATTCGACCAGTTAGCGGCCTCTTTATCGCCAGTTACAAACAAAGCTAAATGTTCTTCTTCGCGGTAATTCCGGAGTGGATTTTCCTTCAGGCTACTGCCATTGAAAAAATAACAATTGCCGAATTCATACAAACGCAGATCAGGATTTTTGCGGTTGGCATTGTGTGCAACTGACTCTAAACCGCCATACAACAAGGTTTGACGCATACTTCCCAAATCGTTGCTCAACGGATTAAAGAGTTTCACTGTACTTTCGATCGGATGCACTGAATTGTTTTCGTAATACGATGATTTTGTGAGCGAATTTGACCATATCTCGTTGAAACCTTGTGCTGTAAGCATTTCGGCAATCAGGTTGCGTAATTTTGTTGGATTTGGTTTCACCGAATACTGCAACGATGAGTTGACATTCGTAGGCAATTCAATGTTGTTGTAACCGTAAATGCGCAGAATTTCTTCAATCACATCACATTCACGTTTCACATCCACACGATATGGAGGAACCAGCAAAGAAAGACCAGTCTCAGTCTCAGTCTCAATTCTGATTTCGAGGGCATCGAGAATACTTTTTATGCGCTCTTTTCCCAAATCAACACCAATCAATCGTTTGATATTTGCAAATGTCACATCGACTTTAAAATCGGCAACCGGATTTGGATAAACGTCAACGATTTCCGAAGATATTTCACCACCGGCCACTTCTTTAATGAGCAATGCCGCACGTTTCAGCGCATAAATGGTTCCATTTGGATCGGTACCACGCTCAAAACGGAACGAAGCATCGGTGCTCAAGGTATGGCGACGTGCTGTTTTGCGAATATAAACCGAATCGAACCAGGCACTCTCGAGGAAAATACTTGTTGTTGTATCTTTCACTCCTGAATGCAAGCCTCCGAAAACTCCTGCGATACACATGGAATCCGATGCATTGCAAATCATCAGATCGTCAGGATTCATTTCACGTTCGTTGCCATCTAAAGTGACAAATTTTGAACCAACACCAGCAGTGCGAACCACCAATTTACCCCCTTTAATTTCTACAGCATCGAAGGCATGTAAGGGTTGACCGGTTTCGAAAAGCACAAAATTGGTGACGTCAACAATATTATTGATGGGTTTCAGCCCAATGAGTTTCAGTTTATTTTTCAGCCATTCCGGAGATTCTTTAACCTTCACATTCGAGACGGTAACTCCTGAATAACGGGGACAAGCATCCTGATTCAATACTTCAACCGGAATGACAAGCGAATGATTATCGACTTTAAACGCTTCAACCGACGGACGATGATAGCTGATTGGATGTTTTTGCTTGATATACGCAGCCAGATCGCGTGCAATGCCAATGTGTGAAGCACTGTCGATGCGGTTGGGTGTTAAATCTACCTCGAGCACATAATCCGATTCAATTTTAAAAAACTGGCTGGCCGCAGTTCCCGGAACAGCTGACGAATCGAGGATCATGATACCGTCATGACTGGTTCCAAAACCGATTTCGTCTTCGGCACAAATCATCCCTTCCGAGGCTTCGCCGCGTATTTTTGATTTTTTGATTTTAAATTCATTATCGCCATCATACAAGGTTGTTCCGACGGTTGCTACCACCACTTTTTGACCGGCGGCCACATTCGGGGCACCGCAAACAATGGGCAGGATTTCACCGGTACCCACATTCACTGTAGTTTTGCTCAGGTGATCCGAATCAGGATGTTCCTCACAGGTTAAAACTTCACCAATTACCAGGCCTTTCAGTCCACCTTTAACAGTTTCCATTTCTTCCATGCTTCCCACTTCCAACCCAATTTGAGTCAGAAAAGCTGATACTTCTTCAGGTGAATAATCCAAATCGATGTATTCTTTTAACCAGCGGTATGATATATTCATAATTTGCGTCTTTTACTTCTGAATTTCAATGATCGGCAAAAGTAAATAAAATTTGGGGTGAGGGAACAAAAAAGTTATGCAAAAATGACATAGAGATAACGGTTGTGTTGTATGTTTCGGTGCGTCGAACTTGCCTTGTTTCCTGAAATAAATCGTGATTCTGACCATTTCACGACTTTTATCAGGTTTGAAACAACACATAAGCTCTATATTTCCACCCAAATTAAAACCAAAATCAAGTCAGAATGAAAACAGTCGGAGTATCGTTTATTGCTATGGCATTAATGCTTAGTTCGTTTAGTACAATTAATGCACAAAATAATGACATGAAAAATCCCTTCTTCAGCGAGTATAAAACACCTTTTCAGGTTCCACCATTCAACGAGATACAGCTTGGCGATTTTCTGCCGGCGATTGAAAAAGGAATTGTAGAACAACAGGCTGAAATAAAAGCCATTACCGACAACAACAAAGTACCAACTTTCGACAATACCATTCTTCCTTTTGATCAATCGGGCGAATTGCTGACTAAAGCAAGTATATTTTTCAACCTGAATTCGGCCAATACCACCGACGAAATGCAAGCTCTGGCTCGTGAATTGACTCCAAAATTATCGACTCATCAGGACAATATCATGTTGAATAAGGATTTATTCAGGCGGGTAAAAGCAGTTTACGATAAACGCAAATCATCAAGCCTGAATGCGGAGCAGTTGCTGGTGGTTGAAAAATACTATCAGGATTTTGAACGCAATGGAGCTAATCTTTCGGACGAAAAACAGGTAGAATTGCGTAAACTGAACGACGAACTTTCGATGCTTGAACTTAAATTCGGTGAAAATGCATTGGCCGAAACTAACAAAAATTTCAAGTTGGTCATCGATAAAGAATCCGATCTGAAAGGTTTGCCTTCGGATATAATCGCGGGAGCAGCCCAGGTTGCAAAAGACAATAACATGGAAGGGAAATGGATATTTACCTTGCAAAAACCCAGCATGATCCCATTCCTCCAGTTTGCCGAAAACAGGTCGCTTCGCGAAAAACTTTACAAAGGATATACCAATCGCGGTAATAACAACAATGCCAACGATAACAAGGAAAACATCGGAAAGATTGTAACCTTGCGCGATCAACGGGCCAAACTGCTTGGCTATCCAAACCATGCTGCTTATACCGTAGCTGTTAACATGGCTAAAACTCCGGAGAATATTAACGAATTCCTGATGAAACTCTGGACTCCGGCACTCGAAAGGGCAAAAACTGAACGTACCGACATGCAGGCCATGATTGATCGGGAAGGTGGTAAATTCAAGCTCGAAATGTGGGATTGGTGGTATTATTCTGAAAAAGTAAGGAAAGCGAAATACGATTTGGACGAAGCTCAATTGAAACCTTACTTCAAGCTCGACAATGTGGTTGATGGAATGATTTATGTCGCAAACAAGTTGTATGGAATTAAATTCATTAAACGCACTGATATTCCGGTTTATAACGAAGAAGTAACAGCTTACGAAGTTCAGGAGGCCAATGGAAAACACATTGGTATATTCTACATGGATTTCCACCCGCGTGCCGGAAAAAGAAATGGTGCCTGGCAAACTGAATACCGTTCGCAATCTTATAAGAACGGAGTTCGGATAACGCCGGTAGTTTCAATAACCTGCAATTTCACACGTCCGGCCGGCGATGTTCCGGCACTCATTACTTTCGAAGAAGTAACCACATTATTCCACGAAGCAGGTCATGCGCTTCACGCATTGTTTGCAGATGGACCCTACCGCCGAACTGCCGGAAATGTTGCCCGAGATTTTGTCGAACTTCCATCGCAAATCATGGAAAACTGGGCCAAAGAGCCTGAGGTACTTCGCGTTTATGCCAAACATTACCAAACCGGGAAAGTAATTCCCGAAGAGCTTATTTCCAAACTCAGCAAAAGTGCACAGTTCAATCAGGGATTCGAAACGGTTGAATATCTGGCAGCATCCCTGCTCGATATGGATTGGCACACTAAACCTTTTAACGGAGATGTTGAAGCATTTGAAAAAGCTTCTATGGACGGAATCGGTTTGATAAATGAAATTGTTCCACGCTATCGCAGCACCTATTTTTCGCATATTTTCTCCGGAGGTTATTCTTCAGGATATTACGTTTATATATGGGCAGCTGTATTGGATGCCGATGCATTCGATGCCTTCAAACAAAGTGGAGACCTTTTCAATCCTGAATATGCAGCCAAATTTCGTACCCTGTTAACCCAGTGTGGTTCGGATGAAGGAATGGTTATCTACAAAAACTTTCGTGGTCAGGAACCATCCATCGAACCATTGCTGAAACGCCGGGGACTCAAGTAGGGAAAATACATTAGACATTCGAAAAAAGACTCGTTTCGCAATTGCGGAGCGGGTCTTTTTCGTTCCAGCGCGTTCTGGAAAGTATTATAATCTCCTCCAAATTAGCGAAAAACAATACTCCTGAAAAATAAATCTAAAAACAGGGTAACCTTTTCAATTTTAAATGAATAAACAGAGATAAAGACTTGGTCGTCTTTTATTGAATTTAAGGCGACAATTTTTTCCATCTAAAACACAATTCTTATGGCTGATTTTTCACAAGCATTTCAGTTGATGATAGTCCATGAAGGTGGCTATGTCAACGACCCGGATGATCCGGGTGGCGAAACCTATAAAGGGGTCGCACGCAAAATCTTCAGTAAATGGGATGGCTGGACTAAGATCGATCTGTTAAAGCGTCAGTCTGGCTTTCCCGGAAACCTCGACAAAGATGTCGAACTTCAGCATGATGTTGAAGATTTCTTCCGTGTAAACTTCTGGAATAAGATTAAAGGTGATGATATCACAAATCAGAAAGTAGCTGAATCTATTTTCGACTTTGGAGTCAATGCAGGCGTAGGCACCAGTGCTTCGCTGGCCCAACTGGTGGTTGAAACCGAGACCGATGGAGTGATTGGCAATGAATCAATTGCCAGGATAAACGCATTTAATACCGAACATTTTCTGGCAGCATTCACAGTAGCCAAAATTGCCCGGTATGTCAACATCGTTAAGAAAAGACCAACCAGTCGGAAATACTTTTATGGCTGGATACTACGCGCTTTGGGTGAAACTGCCTAAAAGCCTCCCCAAAGCCCCCTCCAAAAGAGGGGGCTTAAAGAGTGCACTGAATGAGATAAAAGTTTAATATTTAAAAAAAATCTAATTATGAATATTCAATATCCATTAACCATCGAATGCTTTGATCGAAGCGTTCATAGCTTTCCCCTTTTGGGGGAACGGGAAGGGGGCTTCATATGAGTTTTCTATCCAATCTTTTTTCAGGAGGTGCCAGTACGCTCGTCGATTCGGTGGGCAAAGTACTGGACAATGTTGTTACGAGCAGAGAAGAAAAAATGCAGCTCGAAAATGAAATCCGCAAATCTGAGCTTCAGTTTCAGGTGGATATGATGAGGCTGTCGAACGAAGAAAAGCAAATGATTCTAGGCGATATCAGCAGCGCCCGTCAGCGTGAGGTACAGGTACAAACCAGCGTGAATGCCACCAAACTATCTAAAAATATATCACCAATACTTGCGTTGGGGACGGTTTTGATAACGTTGGCACTGTTTTATGTACTAATATTTTCGCCGAAAACGGTTGAAGGCGACAGTAAAGATATTGTCATGTATATCCTGGGTGTCTTAAGTGCCATTTTGACTCAAATCTACAGTTACTACTTCGGATCATCAGCAGGAAGCGCTGCCAAGTCAATAACCCTGGCAAATATTACAGAAAAACAATAAATTCATTTTTTTCATAGTAAAGCCCGTTTCTGAGTTCTGAAGCGGGCTTTTTGATTTTTGTCAGTGGAGCATCTTTGGGTTCACAATAAATAAAAGATACCTTCAGGCAGCTTTCGTAGAAACCCGAAATTTGGGTCATTACACCCGCTAAAGTTTGCAAAACACTTTACGACATTACCGATGCTGTGGTGTTCAACGAGGAAACAAGTTGCAGCCGACATGAATACTCATCTGATTGGTATGTATGAGCTTACCAGCAATAAAACCGAATATTCTTACGACGGCATCCATCCCAATTTCATGGGTTCGTACCTAAACTGAGGCTGAGGAAATTGTTCAGGATGTCCTTTTAATAACCAATTTTATAAAAATAAAAAGTGTAAATTTGACAATTAAAACGAATAACATGAAATAGCTCTTTTTCAATTCTAACGATCGAGCATAAAACCTCTAAAATAACTGACTTATGAACAAAAAACTTACTCTCGCGATTTTCAGTTTGATATCCTTCAATTTGTTTTCGCAAAATGTATATCAAACCCCGCCAATGGGATGGAATAGCTGGGATTGCTTTGGTTTCCAGATTGTTGAATCGCAGGTAAAAGCCACTGCCGATTATATGTCTGATAATTTAAAAAGTCATGGCTGGGAATATGTTGTGATCGATATGGGATGGTATTATGCACCATCAATGACTTCAAACGACGGCCAGTTAAAAAACCCACCCCAATCCATCGATGAATGGGGACGGCTGATCCCTGATACCATTAAATTTCCTTCAGCAAAGGGCAACAATGGGATGAAACCTTTGGCTGATTATATTCACAGCAAAGGATTGAAATTTGGTATTCATATCATGCGTGGAATTCCATGGAAAGCGGTTTCAAAAAATACTCCCATAAAAAATAGCACATTAAAAGCTGCTGACATTAGCGATTCAAAGAATAATTGTGCGTGGAGTACTGCAATGATTGGTATTTCAAACAGCAAGCCAGGGATGCAGGAGTATTACAATTCGTTATTTGAGCTTTATGCCTCGTGGGAAATTGACTACATTAAAGTGGATGATATTGCCCGTGAATTTCATGATAAAGATATGCTGGCCATAGAAAGTGCAATTGCTAATTGTGGCCGGCCCATTTTTCTAAGTCTTTCACCTGGAGCTGCACCTCTGGCCCATGCCGATTTTTTTCAGCAACATGCCAATGCCTACCGGGTTTCAAACGATTTTTGGGATCATTGGAGTTTTATTATTGAACAATTCAAATATTGTAACAGCTGGTCAAAATACATCATACCAGGTCATTGGCCGGATGCTGACATGCTTCCTTTTGGAAAACTCCGTATATCGGGACCCGACAATTGGGTCGCAAGTTTGCTGAAAGACAAACCACAAAATACAGTTAACCAGCTTTCACGATTTACCGACGTGGAGAAGCAAACGGTTTTTACCCTTTGGAATATTTTCAGGTCGCCGCTCATGTATGGAGGATATTTTCCTGAAAGCGATCCTTTTTCAATTGAAATGCTAAAAAACGATGAAATAATTCAGGTTGGGAAAAACAGTACAAACAATAAACAACTGTTTAAAACAGCGACGAATGTGGCTTGGGTAGCCGACATCCCCAATGAAAAAGCTAAATATATTGCTCTCTTTAATATTTCCGCATTATCAGCCGATGTTGCAATAAGCAATGATCAATTGGGGATTAGTAAATCTTTCCGGGTTCGTGATAGCTGGCTACACAGCGATCTTGGAAATTTCGAAACAACATTTACAGCAACTTTACCTGCACATGGAGCTGGAATGTACAAAATTGAATATGACTCGCTGAACACTTCGGTAAAACAATTAAACTCATCTGTTGAAGTTTATCCAAATCCGGCAAACAATGTGATTACAATTTCAGGTGCAAATTTCTCCGGAAATGCAACAACGCTTGAAATTTATTCGGTTAAGGGGCAATTGGTAAGAAAAATTGATATTCATAATCAGCTAAATTCAAACAAGCCATTAGACGTTTCTTTCCTGAAAAATGGAATTTATCTTTTAAAAATTTCAGATAAACTGAGCAGCCGTAGTTCCGTTCTGACAATCAAGCATTAATATCTACAATTTACAAAATTACTGCAATTACATGCGAGGTAATTTAAGCAGATTAACAGAATTTAAAGGCATATTTTCATGATTTGAAATTGCTTTAATTTTTGTAATCGTATATTTGACACGTATTAAACTAACTGACTTAATATCGCTAACTAACATGAAAAATATCTTCATTTTCATTGCTTTGCTATCACTACTTTCGTGTAAAGCATCAGACCCGGAGCAGGAAGTAATTCCTGCAAAGCTCCAAAACGTGGACTTTACAGCCCAGTGGGACACGCTCCGTGTCCTAAAAAACCCATACAAAGGCTGGTACCACCATTTGCTGGACAATGGTGTTGATGCTTACAAAATCAAAGATGAAGCCATTTTCAGAACGTTTCCGGGCATGGATCACCTGTATTTGCGCTTGGCATGGAGCTATCTGGAACCCACAGAAGGTAAGTATGACTGGCATTGGATTGATGAAGTGGTGGCAAAATATGTTCCGCTTGGGTACAAAATTTCGTTCCGGATATCGAGCAAGGAAACAGGCACATTTCCGGGTTCCGTTGGTCAGCAACAAAACGGGGTTCAGTATGCAACACCAACCTGGGTAGAAAAAGCTGGTGCAAAAGGGGTAGTGACTGAAGTTTGGAATACCAAATCGTGGACACCCAAATGGGGCGATCCTGTTTATTTGGAGAAACTCGACAATTTTCAAAAAGCATTTGCTGCAAAATACGATGGCCAACCTTGGCTTCGGTATGTCGATATCGGAAGCATTGGCGAATGGGGCGAAGGCCACACCAGTTTCTCGACCAAAA
>JBBQMW010000126.1:0-11164 GCA_038329265.1 Bacteroidales bacterium
ACTTGCGACTGAACACTGAGACTGAACACTTGAAATAAATTTGGGAGGCTTTTTTATGAAACAATTTATAGGTTTTCTACGGAAAGAATTTTTGCACATTTTTCGTGATCCGCGAACGATGATGATCATTTTTCTTTTACCAATTGTGCAGTTGCTGCTGTTCGGAAAAGTGATCAATACTGATATTCAGAATTCAAGAATCGCGATTCTCGATCAGTCGCACGATAACACAACTCGCGAAATTACTTCGAAACTAGTGTCGTCGGGCTATTTTGTTTTGGGCGAAGAACTGATGCCGGGCGACAATGTAGAAGACGTTTTCCGGAAAGGACAAGTAAAAATGGTGGTCACTTTCGGGCCTGAATTTGAGAAAAGTCTGGAACGCGATGGCAAAGCCGATGTGCAACTTTTGGCCGATGCTTCCGATCCGAATACTGCCAGAATCTTAACAAATTATGCTTCGGGAATTATCAACGACTATGTAAAAAAGGAAAAACTTCAGAACCTTCAATTGCCCAACCAGATCAACGTCGAAGTCAGGATGCTTTACAATGAAGGCCTGAAAAGCGTTTACATGTTTGTTCCCGGAATTATGGCCATGATTCTGATGTTGATTTCGGCCATGATGACTTCCATTTCCATCAGTAAAGAAAAAGAACTTGGAACGATGGAAGTACTACTGGCCTCACCGCTGAAACCGATTCAGATTGTACTGGGGAAAGTTACACCATATTTACTATTGTCTTTCATCAATGCGCTGACCATTATCCTGATAGGTGTATTTATATTTGGCGTTCCAATCAAAGGAAGTTTCGTCTTCCTGATGGCCGAAAGTTTCCTGTTTATTATGATGGCGCTAAGTTTGGGTATCCTGATTTCGACCGTTGCTCCGAACCAAATGGTGGCCATGTTTATTTCTGTTCTGGCACTGATGTTACCTACAATTTTGCTTTCAGGATTTATGTTCCCGATCGAAAATATGCCACTTCCGTTGCGAATTCTAAGCCATGCCATGCCACCGCGATGGTTCATTGTCATCATTAAAAACATCATGCTTAAAGGCACCGGAATCCTGTTTGTTTGGAAAGAAACCTTGATTTTGATGTTTATGACCTTTGTTTTTATCGCCTTGAGTATCAAGAATTTTAAGATACGGTTAGAATAAAAAGTTCGGAGTGAACTAGAGTTCGGAGTGCCTAGAGTTGAAAAAACAATAATCAATAAAATCAGCACACAATGGAAAATAAGGAATTTGCAAAACAGTTAGAAAAAAGGACAAAGATTTTTTCAATTACAATCATTAAACTATCATGCTCACTACCAAATACTCCAGAAAGTAGGGTAATCCGAAATCAAATTACAAAATCAGGAACAAGTATTGGTGCAAATTATCGCGAAGCAAATCGAGCCAGAAGCAAGGCTGATTTTTCAAACAAAATTAGTATTGCTGAAAGTGAAGCAAGTGAAACTGTTTATTGGCTTGAAATTATTGAAGAACTGGAATGGACAAATAATCAGATAATTCAAAACACAATGAAAGAAGCGAATGAATTACTCGCAATTTTTACGTCAATTGGGAAAAACATGAAATAAAAGAAGCGGAATACCTAGAGTTCGAGTGCCTAAAGTTGTGGTTTCTTAACTCTAGGCACTCCGAACTCCAAACTTTAGGCACTTATTTATGAAAACAATATTTTACGTCATACAAAAAGAGTTTATTCAGGTGAAGCGGAACAAAGTTATGCTTCGGATGATTGTGATGATTCCTCTGATGCAGATGCTGATTCTGGTTTTTGCAGCCACTTACGATTTGAAAAATGTTGATCTATTTCTAGTCGATAAAGATCTATCGTCAACCTCGCGCGATTTGGCCTCCAAACTGGAAGCCTCACCATTTTTCACCATTAATAATACTTCATTCAATCCGGAAGAAGGCGAAAAAGAACTTTTGCGAAATACTGACGATATGGTGTTGGTTATTCCGCAAGGGTTCGAACGCGATTTAATCCGTGATGACAAAGCCAGCCTTCAAATGCTGGTGAATGCCATCGACGGACAGGCTGCTCAGTTGGGTTATTCCTATGCCGCATCGGTCATCCGCGATTTCAATAAAAATATTATTGCCGAGTGGAAAGGACTTCCCGAATTTAATCCGCCCTATCAAATCAATACAGTTTCTCGTTTTTGGTACAATTCCGAACTCGAATACAAATGGTACATGGCTCCCGGAGTTCTAGCCATTTTGGTTACCCTCATCGGTTTATTTCTCTCCGGAATGAGTCTGGTGAAAGAAAAAGAACAGGGAACAATTGAGCAATTGAACGTAACCCCCATCCGGAAAATTCAATTTTTGATCGGAAAACTGATTCCTTTTGTGGTCATTGCACTTTTCGATTTATCGTTCGGATTGATAATTGCCAAGGTGGTTTTCAATCTGCCTATTGTTGGTAGTCTGGGACTGGTTTTCGGATTTGGTGTTTTGTATCTTTTAGGAATTCTCGGTTTGGGACTGTTTATTTCAACAGTTGCCGATACTCAGCAACAAGTCATGTTCGTCACTTACTTTTTCATGATGATCTTTATCCTGATGGGTGGCATTTTTACTCCGGTTGACAGTATGCCACATTGGGCTCAGTTGGTTAACGAAGCCAATCCGGTTTTCCACTTTATGAAAGTGATGCGAATGGTCGTACTCAAAGGTTCCGGATTTGGCGACTTGATCCATGAGTTTGTGGCACTGTCGATACTTGGAATACTTTTTCTGAGTTTAGCCGTATTGAGGTACAGAAAAACAGCCTAACGAAATTACTTATCCATTTTATAAATGCGCTCCATCAACTGCCACTTTGCTTCGGCTGTTGCCTCGGCTGAGGTTTGCTGAAATCTGGAAACATATGCTTCCCATTCGCTTTGGCGAGGTTTTGCAGCTAATTTAGTCATAGCCTTATCGTGGTCGAAATCGGCAACCGTATCCATAATCATAAATAGGCGAGTTCCATAGATGTAAATTTCCATATCGATGATGCCTACTTCGCGCATTCCCTGAGTAATCTCGGGCCAAGCACAACCGGGAGCATGTACTTTTTTATAGTCTTCAATCAGTTGTGCATCGTCTTTCAACGCAAGGGTTTTGCAATATCGCTTGAATGCTGGTTGCATGATTCTTCAGTATTAAATTACTTTTTATGAACCGTTAAAGTGCGGTAACCATAAATTCCAATTACAACGAAACAGATCAATGGAAGAATAAAGGAGAAGTTTACAGCGGGAAGAAATCCAACTGTTCCAAGATCGATAATGGCGCCTTGCAGTGGTGGCATTAAAGCACCTCCAACAATTGCCATAACCAACCCGGCTGCACCAAGAGTAGCGTCTTCTCCAACTCCTTCAAGCGCAATACCGTAAATAGTAGGGAACATAAGCGACATAAATGCGGATACTCCAATCAGACAATATAATCCGGGCATACCTACAATCAGGATTGACCCAAGCGTCATAATAAATCCGCCCACCGAAAAAATTGTTAGTAGAAGTTTGGAATTCATGTACTTCATCAGCAAAGTACTTATGAACCTGCTCGACAGGAAGATTCCCATAGCAATAATGTTATAGTTTTGAGCCTGCGCTTTGGTGACACCTAAATTTTCGGCATATTGAATAATGAATGTCCAGCACATAATTTGGGCTGCGACATAAAATACCTGAGCAATTACCCCTTCTCTGTAATTCGGATTGGCCATGAGCCTTCGGAACATATCCATCGCATGAATGGTGTGATCCGGATCTTTCCGTTTAGGCATTTTAAATAAATAAATAACCAGAAACATTGCAATGACCACAAACCCAAGCATTACATAAGGATCTCGGATAACTGCTAGGTCGTGTGTGCGAATACCCGCCTTTTCGACTTCACTCAAGGTGTTGAACACTAATTTTCCGGCATCATCTCTAATGTCAGAGTGCAACGATGTCAGTATAAAGTTAGAAGCCACGAACATACCAAGCAATGAACCCATCGGATTAAAAGATTGTGCTAAATTAAGCCTGCGGGTTGCAGTCTCTTCGTCGCCCATTGAAAGGATATATGGGTTAGCCGTAGTTTCAAGGAAAGCCAGTCCAAAAGTTAAAATGTATAAGGATAAAAGAAAAAATTCGAAAATTTCATACTTTGCTGCCGGATAAAAAAGCAATGCACCCAATGCATATAATGCCAACCCAACAAGAATTCCCTTTTTATAACTATATCTTTTTACATACAAGGCAGCAGGTATAGCCATGGTCGCATAACCTCCGTAAAATGCAAATTGTATCAATGCAGCTTTCGCATTCGATATTTCCATCACAGTTTTAAACGCCGCAACCATTGGATTGGTAATGTCGTTGGCAAAACCCCACAGAGAAAATAAACTGGTAATGAGGATGAAAGGAACTAGCAGTTCCTTTGAAATAACTTTTGCTTTAGTTTTTGAGTTCACGCTTATATATATTAAGTTTATTTGTTTGTTCAAAAATCATTAAACTAATTCAATCTGCCAAATCTGAACATGAATCTCTTGCTTTGCAAAGCTTTGCAGGATCAAAAAAATGTTAAGGAACATTTTTCGATTCGTCAAAAGATATGTTACATGACAGAATTTATCAGTTAAATTATTCTGTATGATGATAGATATTCATGCAAATTTCATTATCCTGCACTATGCTGCTTTGATGCCAAATATAGAAGTAAAATTCAGAAATATTCACAAAATACTGAAAATTGATTTTCCATCGGACTTAAGCCAATTCAGTTTTCGTAAAATATTGTATTTTTGCGGCATTCATTTAAAATTACAACAATGAGCAAAGCAGAAATTTATACCAGCAAAGGTGTTATGAAACTGAACTTCTTTGATGAAGACGCACCAGACACCGTCGAAAATTTCACCAAATTATCGAAAAGTGGTTTTTACAACGGTTTGACGTTTCATCGGGTTATTCCGGATTTCGTGATTCAGGGTGGATGCCCAAACGGAACCGGTGCTGGTGGACCGGGTTACAAAATTAAATGTGAGCTGGATGGTGAAAATCAGTTCCACGATCGTGGTGTTCTGTCAATGGCCCATGCAGGTCGAAACACCGGAGGTTCACAGTTTTTCATTTGTCACAGTCGCCGCAACACAGCCCACCTCGACCGCAATCACACATGCTTCGGCAAAGTTTACGAAGGGCTCGACGTCATTGATGCCATAAGGGCTGGCGATATCATCGAAAAGATAGTAATTATAGAAGAATAGATTAATTAAACCCTCGCAAACAGCGGGGGTTTTTTGTTTCTATTTTTTATAACTTTGACACAAAATAGATTTTTATGGCAACAGTAACAGTTAAAATAAACGTACGTACCAGGAAAACACAATATTTACTTGGTCTCATCAGCGAGTTGGCTAAGGATGATAAAAATGTGCAGATTATTGAGACTGAAGAAAGTCCATATAATCCCATCTTTGTAAAACAAATACAAAAATCAAGGGCAAGTATGGGTACGGTTATTAAAACCGAAGATTTGGTGCCTCAAACTTAATAGCAACCAATTCTGCCGGCGAATTTTTTAATATTAAGGCTGATACCCTGACTGGTTGAGTATTCCCTGAAAATCGTTGTTATTCATCAAATCAGGCAATTTAATATCCGGATTCTTTCCCATATACGAGCGCACAATTTGCCAGCCAATCCAAACTCCGGTGCGTGCAGGTGAGTTTTCGGTAAACGAAGCGGTGTACGGGCCATCATCCATAAATCGTTTGATGCTCATCCGGTCAGTTGTAAAAAGCTGTTTGTGCTCAGCCAGGAAAGTCCACATCGAAGCTTCGTCTTTCCGGCAAAAGTCCAATTGTTTTTTTGTGAAACCAATTTTGAGCGAATCGTGCAATTCAGGCAACATCGCGGCAACAAAATACATCATTTTCCCTTCATAAATCATTTGACTGAGCAAGCTATTGGCATTTTCAGCTTTCGGCCATTCGGTCACGGCCAAGGCATACATTGCATCGGGCACTATTTTTTCGGGGTGCATGTTTCTGCGTTTGTATGCCGGCAAACCCAATTGCTCAAAAAATTTACTTTCGCCTCCAAGGTATTTTTCGAGGCTAATCCCGATTAAATTCCCGGAAGTAACCACCGACTGATTAAATCCTGAAATACAGGTAACAATAAGCGGAATTTCCTTATTCGGAAAATAAAAGCGATAATGTTTAAATGCGGAAACCAATTCGTTTCGAAGTTCAACGGTATCTATTTTTTCTGAAACAGTCACTTTTAGCTGCTGAACGAGCGTATCTTTCACAAAAGAATTAAGCATTTCAATAAATTTCGGCTGGTCCGAGCCGCCAATCCCGATCATGCGATAGGTGAAAATGTCGAAAAATTCGCCGTAAGCACTTTTAAAATCGGGAATTGAAGCCTCCATCTGATCCGGTTTTGTTTGCAACAAATCAACATCCAAATGTCTGATTTTAAGATCAATCGACACATCTGTCACATCAATTTTCAATGGATTGCGGGAACATGATGAAATAAAAAGCACAAGACTTAAAAAGAAAACAACTCGTTTCATTGCGAATAATTTAATGTATGTACGCACCGGACTCTTTTTTATTGTCATTTAAATATAAAATTCGAGATTTGCAGTATTCAATTAAAAAGGCGTAGCACTTAGCGAAATCGAAGTGCAAAAGTAAAAAGTAAAATCACACATTTTCGACTTTGAACCCATTGATTCAAATTCCGGATATAAAACCTGAAACAATGAAACGACACATTCTAGCTCTCTTATTAGTTGCCAGTGCAGTATCCGGATTTGGACAAAAGCACATCAAGCTTTCTTTTACCGGAAGTCCGGCAATAAACTGGATGTCGACAAACAACACAGTTGTTGAAAGCGGAAATCCGATTTTTGGATATGACTTTGGAGTAAATGCCGATTTTTATTTTGCGGAACACGAACGGTATTCCTTTCTAACCGGACTTTTGGTTACCAATGCTGGGGGAGAATTGAGCTATCAGAACGGTTCCGACTTCAAATTCGCGGGAGAAACTCTTCCTGCGTCGAGCACCATCAAATACAAATTACGCTATGTCGAGATTCCGTTGTGCCTTAAATTGAAAACCAGTCAGTTTAATCGCATTTCCTACTGGGGACAGTTAGGAATAACCACAATGGTCAATATTGATTCAAAAGGATTCAGCGACGACGGCACACTTGATAAATCTGACATCAAGGACGAAATCAATCTGCTTAACCTCGATATGAACGTGGGCATCGGGTTCGATTTCGATTTGAGTGGTAATAATTCGGTTACAACCGGAATAATTTTCCAGAACGGACTAATGGATGTGACTACCGACAATGAATTCACCGACAAAACGATCATCAATTCGCTGAAACTGAAAATCGGAGTGAACTTTTAACAAGAATCGCCATGAAGATTGCAATAGCACAGCTCAATTATAACATCGGGAATTTTGACCTGAATACAAAAAAAATCATTGACTGCATACAAAAATCGAAAGCCGAAGGAGCTGATTTGGTGGTCTTCTCCGAACTTTCGGTTACCGGATATTACCCGCACGACTTGCTCGAACGAAAGGAATTTATCGAACAATCTTCTGAGGCAGTCACTCAAATTTCAAAACACAGTATCGGGATTGCAGTTATTGTTGGCGCTCCAAGCATAAATCCTGAATCACGTGGCAAAAAGCTTTTCAATTCGGCATTTTTCATGTCCGACGGTGCAATTCAGCAAATTGTCAATAAATCGCTTCTCCCAACTTACGACATCTTTGATGAATACCGCCATTTTGAACCAAACAAAAAGTTCTCGTGTTTCGATTACAAGGGTAAAAAACTGGCAATCACCATTTGTGAAGATCTTTGGGACGAACAGGAAACTCAAAACGAATTTGGACGCGAGAAACTTTATCAACTTTCGCCACTCAAAGAATTATCGACCCTGAACCCTGATTTGGTGATCAACCTTTCGGCTTCTCCTTTTTCGTACAATCAGGAAAACTCGCGCAAAAATATTTTGGTTAAGAACGCCCAAAAATATCAATTGCCAATTTTGTATGTCAATCAGGTGGGAGCTCAAACCGAACTGGTATTCGATGGCGGTTCATTCTTCCTGAATAAAAATGGAGACATTCAGGAAGAACTGAATTATTTCGAAGAAGATTTCAGGATTATTGATACTGAAGTTTCGACTCAGAACCTTCAGCCTAAAACCGAATACATCGAAAAAATCTACCAGGCTTTGATTCTGGGTATTCGTGACTATTTCGGTAAAATGGGATTCAGGAAAGCGACATTAGGTTTGTCAGGAGGAATCGACTCGGCATTGGTTCTGGTACTGGCAGTTGAGGCCCTGGGAAAAGAAAACGTTCGTGTGTTGCTAATGCCTTCTCAGTATTCGTCGGATCACAGCATCAACGATGCGCTGCAACTGGCCAAGAATCTGGAAATCCAATACGAAATCATTCCCATTCAGCCGTTGGTTGATCAATTTGAACAAAGCCTTTCCGGAGTATTTGCTCAACTTTCAAACGACATTACCGAAGAAAATATTCAGGCAAGGACCCGTGGAATTCTGTTGATGGCCATCTCGAATAAATTTGGAAATATACTGCTGAATACAACGAATAAAAGTGAATGTGCGGTGGGTTACGGAACGCTTTACGGCGATATGAACGGGGGACTTTCGGTTCTGGGCGATGTTTACAAGACCGATATCTTTAAAATGGCACGTTGGATTAATCGCGAACACGAAATCATTCCTGAAAATACTATTCTGAAACCGCCTTCAGCTGAACTTCGTCCCGATCAGAAGGATTCCGATTCGCTGCCCGATTACGATACGCTCGATCAGATCCTGTTCAACTACATTGAGCTCAATCTTTCGCCTGCCGAAATCATTGCCCGTGGATTCGACGAATCGACTGTTCTGAGAACCGTAAAAATGGTAAATACCAATGAATATAAACGGTTTCAGGCGCCACCAATTCTCCGGATCAGCTCAAAAGCTTTTGGGTTTGGCCGCCGTATGCCTTTGGTGGCAAAGTATTCATGAGTTTGGATATGTCACTAAAATTAAATATCCTAAATTTTCTTGTTTGACAAATTTACTTAACTTTGATGCTGAAGAACATGTAAATTTATTTCTATGGTGAGTCACGAAATGGGGATGAAAGATGTTTATGAAAATCCAAAATCAATTTTCAGTACGTTAACCCCCGAAGAAAAGGACGATTTACAGAACCATCTCAGTTTGGCTTATTACAAAAAGAACGAATTCATTTTCAAGGAAGGCGAACGTCCAACCGGGCTTTTATTTCTGGTCGATGGGAAAGTCATCATTTATAAAGAAGGTGTTGGTGGACGCGAGCAAATTATCCGGATGACAAAGCCGCTTGGATTGATTGGGTATCGCGCCTTACTGGCTGCAGAACTGCATATCGGATCTGCAATTACGCTCGAAGACTCCACTGTTTGCAGCATTTCTCCCGAATATTTTCATAACAAATTACTCAAAAACCCTAACTTTTCGTACAGAATTATTCAGAAGTTAGCCCGTGAACTGGGATTCTCCAATATGCGTACCGTTACGCTTACCCAAAAACACATCCGTGGCCGTTTAGCCGAATCATTGCTCCTGCTCAAGGAAAAATACGGTTGGGAAAACGATGGAGCTACCCTCAAAGTTTACCTTTCGCGCGAAGATATCGCCAACCTTTCGAACATGACCACTTCAAATGCAATCCGCACTTTATCAACCTTTTCAGGCGAAAAAGTAATTGCCATTGACGGACGAAAAATCCGCATCCTCGACATTTACAGGCTGGATAAAATCAGCAAACTGGGGTAAAGAAGAAAGTTCAAAGTTTCAGGTTTCAAGTTCAAAGTTTGTCCTAAAAGTCCGTACCAGCTTTTTACTGATTACTGCGACTGATCACTGTCTTATTCCTGCAAATAAACCCGCTTTACGCGCTGCGAAATTCCTGTAAGTATTTCGTAGGGAATGGTGCCAATGTTTTCGGCAATTGCACTCACCAAAATATGGTCGCCCATCAGTTCCACTTCATCGCCAACCGAAACCTGTAAGCCGGTAACATCGACCATACACATATCCATGCAAATATTACCGATAACCGGAGCGAGATTTCCTTTCACAAACACCTTCCCCACCCCATTGCTTAGGCGGCGGTCGTAACCATCGGCATAACCAATGGGCAGAACGGCAATTTCTGCATCCTGAATAACCTTGCCTTTTCTGCCGTAACCAACCGTTTGTCCAGCTTTAATTTTTTGAATCTGAGAGATGGAAGTTTTCAATCGGCTGATGCTTTTAATCTGCGAGTTTCCCGAAGCGCTCACGCCATACAAGCCAATTCCGAGGCGAACCATTTCGAACTGATATTCAGGAAAACGTTCGATGCCAGCAGAATTCAGGATATGCCTGAAGATTTTATAGAGAAGCTTTTCTGCAATCAGGTTACTGAGTTTTATAAATTGATTAATTTGTCCGTGGGTAAACTCATCGTGTACCGTTTCGTCAGCGCCGGCCAGATGTGAAAAAACCGAACGCACCACCATTTGCTCCTGCGAGGCCAGTTTTCCGGCTAACCGCTCAACTTTGTCTTCCGAATCAAAACCCAGGCGGTGCATGCCTGTATCCAACTTCAGGTGAATGGGATACCTCACCACTGCATGTTGCTGCAATACTTTTTGGAACGAATCCAGAATCGCTTCAGAATAAATATTGGGTTCGAGCCGAAACTCAATCATATTCTCGAAACTGTGTTCTTCCGGATTCATCACCAAAATAGGCAATTCGATGCCTGCCTGCCGAAGTTCAATGCCCTCGTCGGCCACAGCAACAGCCAGATAATCCACTTTGTGAAACTGAAGAATTCGGGCAATTTCGGCCATTCCGCTTCCGTAGGAAAAAGCTTTTACCATAACCATCACCCGCGTTTCAGGACGAATTAGCGACCGGAAAATATTCAGGTTTCCAATCATTGCATTCAGGTCGATTTCCAAAACGGTTTGATGGTATTTTTTCTGGAGTACCGACGAAATTCGCTCAAAATGGAAATCGCGCGCGCCTTTCAGCAGCAAACAATCCAGGTTGAA
>JBBQMW010000127.1:0-11051 GCA_038329265.1 Bacteroidales bacterium
TCAATGATTTGAAATTTCGTCGTCAGCATCCGGTTGATATATTCATCCTTGATTTTTATTGTCATGAAAGGAGATTGGCCATTGAAGTTGATGGTGGAATTCATAATCAGGAAGCACAAAAGGAATGGGATGAAAACAGAACTTACGAACTAACTGAATTCGGAATTAAAGTTTTGCGGTTCACAAATGAAGATGTTATTAATGACACTGAAAAAGTTATTAATTCAATAAAGGCGTTTCTGTATTCTGAGTAAAAGCCTCATCCCCAGCCCTTCTCCGAAGGAGAAGTGAGTTTGGTCATGCAATCTCTCTACATTCTGATCTTTAAAGATTTAAAGAGCAATCTTTCCAAATTTGCACGACCTAAAGTCCCCCGTTTGGGGGATTAGGGGGCAAAAAACAGGTTACCAACCAAACCACTGCCTCATCCCCAACCCTTCTCCGAAGGAGAAGGGAGTTTGGTCATGCAATCTCTCTACATTCTGATATTTAAAGATTTAAAGAGCAATTTTTCCAAATTTGCACGATCAAAAGTCCCCTGTTCGGGGGATTAGGGGGCAAACAGATTATCCCCAATAAAATCGGCCTTACAGCATTGCCGACCAGATACAATGTTGTAAATTAGCCAAAACTAAAATTCAATGAGCCAATTATTTTTCATATTTATTCTAAGCTTTTTCTGGCAAGCTCCTCCGACACTCAACGAGAAAGATTGGCCAACAGAACTTAACACGGCCAAAGATGTCGCATATCTTGACAAACTGGAAAAGGATGTGATTCTTGAGCTCAACAAAGTCAGGAGCAACCCTAAACGTTTTGCCGAAGAATATCTGGAAGAATTGCAAACGGCTTTTGATGGAAAATTATTCACCTATCCCGGACAAGACCCGGTTAAGACGCAAGAAGGGATAAGTCCGCTCACCGAATGTATTCAAGTTCTGAAATCAACTTCCCCAATGCCCATCCTGCAACCGGTGGAAGGATTAACACGGGCTACCGAAGAATTGGTTAACGATCAGCAAAAACACGGCGGGATCGGGCACATTGCCCGAAATGGTTCCACACCGCAAAAACGCATCGAAAAATATGGAGAATGGGACATTTGTTCGGCTGAAGATATTACTTACGGAAGTTTCGAAGCCCGACAAATCGTCATCTTTCTGCTGATCGATGATGGGGTTCCGGATCGTTCGCACCGCAAAAATATACTGAACCCATGCTTTCGTTTCGCAGGAGTGGCCTTTGGAAACCATCCGAGTTATTTGTCGATGTGCGCGATTGATTATGCAGGGGATTATAAAAACAAGGAATAGAAATGAGGAAAAAGGAAGAATAATTAACTCAAAAAAAACCAAAAAGACACAGCTGGTTTATTCATTCTAAAATCGATAGTGCCTATCTCGATTATTCATAATAATTCTGTATTTTTGATTACCATATTTTAAACCAACTCCATGACCGACTATTTAATGCTGATTGTTTCTCCTTCAAAAGCACTCGACAAATTCAATGAAAAAAAGCCACATCCAATAACTCTTTATCTAATCGGAACTATTGCTTTGGCAGGACTATCGTTACCAAAAGAAATAGCTGCTTCAATAAATAACCCTAAAGGATTAGAGCAACTGTTCTATTCTCTGGCAGTCACTCCATTTGTTTATTTCCCATTTACATATGGTTTAGGCTATTTATTCAGGATTGTTGCAAAAGGATTTAAAGGAATATCCACTTTTGCTGAAATGAGAAATTTAACTGTTTTCTCCATTCTACCATTTATTCTTCAATTTGTCATTTCTATTCCTTTCATCTCCATGGGGTTAATTAAAAACGATGCCGGAATAATTACTCATGATAATAATCTCTCACATATTATTTTGTGGCTCTTCAGTTTCCGCATATTAATAGTTGGAATTGCAAAATACAACAAATTTAACTGGACCATTGCCATTTTTAACTGGTTAATTGTAGTAACTTTTTTAGGTGGTTTGGCCTACCTTGGAACCTTCTTAAAATAGAAACAACCCTGAAATCTGGAATACAAACAGACAGAATAAATTTAACTGAAGCTTTCTGAATTTTAAAGTATAAATTTGCAGCTGCAACATTAGATACTTCATTTCCATGCTTCAGAACAAAAGAGAACACCCCAAAGAAAAATCGAAATTACATCCACGTAATAAAAATCGAGAACGCTACGATTTCAAACAATTGATTGATCGCTTTCCTGAATTGACACCCTTTGTCAAGCAGAACCCTTATGGCGACGAGTCCATCGATTTTGCCAATCCGGATGCGGTAAAAGCGCTGAACAAGGCTTTGTTGTTGCATCACTACGGCATCGGCAGCTGGGATATTCCCGAAGGTTATTTGTGTCCGCCAATTCCGGGTCGGGCTGATTACATTCATCACATTGCCGATTTTTTGTGCCGCAATAACTACGGAAAAATTCCTACTGGTCAAAAGATCAGATGCATGGATATTGGTACTGGCGCCAGTTGCATATATCCCATTATTGGAGTTCAGGAATATGACTGGTCATTTATTGGGTCAGATATTGATCCGGTTGCCATTGAATCGGCAAACAGAATCATTACCTCCAATCCCGCTTTGCAGGGAAAAGTAGAATGTAAACTGCAAACCAATCCGAAAGACTTTTTCTACGGAATTATCCGAAAAGATGAACATATCGATCTGTCGGTTTGCAATCCGCCATTCCATGCATCTGTTAAAGAAGCTCAGGCAGGCACAATCCGTAAACTCAATAATTTACACCTGAATAAAGACAACAGTGCAACATTGAATTTTGGCGGCCAGAACCATGAATTGTGGTGCGACGGTGGTGAAGAAAAATTTGTACACAGCATGATTCAGCAAAGCAAAAAATTCGCCGGAAATTGTTTTTGCTTTTCCACCATGATTTCGAAAGAATCGAATCTGCGAAGCGTGTACAAAACACTGGAAAAGGCCGAAGTTTTTGGGAAAGAAACCATTCCGATGGGTCAAGGAAATAAAATCAGCCGAATTGTTGCCTGGACATTCCTGAACACCGAAGAGCAAAATAAATGGAAAAATACAAGGTGGAAAGCACAATCTGCACAGTAAAACCCGGCGCACGTGGTGAATTAATCGGACAAACCGGCGGAATTCTCATTCCTCCTTCGGACTGGTCATTTTTACCTGCTGGCGATGCTGGAATAACCCGAAAAGTGACTTCCAAAGGAGCATACTGGAAAGTCGAGGTGAAAAAGGGACGACGAACCATTTCTTTGGGAATTTGGGCTTCAGATACAACCATCTCGCAGGCAAAGCAAGAGGTTCAGCAGATTCGCCTGACTGATGAATACCAGAAGAAGCAAACCTACGCTGCCGATCGAAGAGATAAGAAGCAAACTGAATACGAGGCTGATTTTTGTTTCGCCGTTGAATGTTTTCTCGATTTCCATAGCAATTATAAACAGCTGGAGGAAAAACTGGCAAAGGCTGTTACTGTTCATGCCATTCCGGTTGGAAGTGGCACTGTGGCTCGTACAAAACTGATCCCGATTGAAGAACGCGCCGCACTTGCTGTCATCGCCTGGATGCGACATCAAACCACTGCCTACGATAACCTGAAAATTGCCCGGCTGAAAGGAGAACGCCGTGCAGTGCGCCGATCTCTGTCTCAACAATCCGTTGAATTGCTTGTCAGTTACCGCGAAGGACAAGCTATTCCTGAAAACTGCCCGTTGCAAAAAGCATTGAATAAACTTTAATGAACCAATCATGATAAACCTTTGTCCATGCGGTTCGTGCCTTGCCTATTCTGATTGCTGCGATCCTATTATCTCCGGAAGAAAAGAAGCAATTACTGCCCAAGAATTAATGCGCTCGCGCTACACTGCTTTCACACAGGCCAATGTCGATTACCTGATACGCAGTCATTCTGCAAAAACACGAACAATTAAAGAGCGAAGTGGCATCGAAAAATGGGCAAAGTCAGTATGCTGGATGGGGCTGACCATTCTACAAACTCAAACCGGTGAAGTTGGCGATGAAACTGGGTATGTCGAATTCAAAGCATTATACATGGAAAATGGGAAGCCGCAGCAAATTCACGAAAAATCACTTTTCCAACGCGAAAGCGGGAAATGGGTATATATTTCGGGTGTGCATTTCTGAAAATTCTATTGGATTAATTCATGATTCACTTTGTTATTATTTCCAAATTCATCATACATTCTGCTTCCAAAATTTCAGACGAGTTTTTCAATCAAGTTGTATTTTCATGTTTAAATACATATATTGCAAAAAATCAAAAATAACCATGGCTGGAAAAACGAAATTGCAATTGGAATACATGATGAACTGCTCCCCAAAAGTACTCTTTAACAGGCTTAGTACGGCGTCAGGACTAACGGAATGGTTTGCTGATGATGTTCGGGTGAAAGGAAATTTATTCACTTTTGTTTGGGGAGACACAGATCAGGTCGCAGAAAAAAAGAATCACAAGGAAAATAAGATGGTCCGATTCGAATGGATTGATGAGGATTTGGACAAAGATGAATCGTATTTCGAGTTTGGAATCACTCAAGACGATTTAACGAATGATGTTTCGCTACTGGTGTTTGATTTTGCTGATGCTGACGAAGCCAAACAAACTACTGAATTGTGGAATTCTCAGATTCTCAAGTTAAGACAATTACTTGGCTCGTAATACGTTCGTATTGATAATCACAACAATCGAACAATCTGGCATATAAAAATTCCCACTAAACATTCTGCCTAAATATTTATGGACGACCGCTGTCTTTCACTTTTTAATTCTTCAAAATACTTTAGTTTTGTAATCGTTTTACCAGGCAAGCTAATAGCATGAAACGACTGCACAAGTTTGTTATAAAAAGTTTTTTGGGTCCATTCTTTATGACCTTTTTTATCTGTGTATTTATTCTACTGATGCAATTTCTGTGGAAATACATTGACGATTTGGTTGGAAAAGGTCTGGATTGGAAAATTGTTACCGAATTGTTGATTTATGCAGCCTTTGGTCTAGTTCCACTGGCATTTCCGTTGGCGATGCTGCTGGCTTCAATCATGACCTTCGGAAACCTCGGTGAAAATTACGAGCTGGTTGCTATGAAGGCATCCGGAATATCGCTCTTCCACATTATGAAGCCCCTTCTGATTATCGCCGTAATTCTAACCTCCATCGCGTTTTATTTCTCGAACAGTATTCTGCCAAAAACAAACCTGAAATTTTATTCGCTGATGTACAGTGTCAAAATGCAAAAGCCTGAAATGAATATTAAAGAAGGTGTTTTTGCGAATGATATGCCCAATTACAGCATTAAAGTTGAGCGTAAAAACCGCAATAACAATATGCTGTACGATGTAATGATCTACAATCATACACGCAATACCGGAAATGTGATGGTAACCATTGCCGATTCGGGCAAAATGGAAGTCACAGCAAACGGTGAATTTATGGCAATTACCCTGTTTCATGGTTACAGCTATGCCGAAGAAGAAGAACAACGGCAAGGAACTGGCCGACGATTCCCTTTTCGGAGAGAATCTTTTCAAAAAGAGGTCATCAACATCAGCATGCTCGATTTCGAATTTAACCGAAGCGATGAAAATCAATTCAAACGAGGCGCAAGAATGATGAATGTCAAACAGTTAACTAATTATGGAGACTCCTTATTTGCTGCCTACAAAATTCGTGTTGGTCGTTTTGTAAACACGTTTAGCTACATGAGCGAAGTTACGCAGCAAATTAGCTGGTTGAATAATCCTAATGATACATCAAATGTGAATCCTGTTTCGAAACCGGACACCTTGGTTGATGTTGATAAAATAATCAGTTCGCTGAGCACAATGGAGAAGGATGCGCTTTTTCAAAGAGCAATGGCAAACCTTCGAAGCAACACTCAGTTAATCAGTCAGCAAGTCGATGAAATGTATATCAACAAGAAAATAACAAATTCATACCTGATGGAATGGCATCGTAAATTTACCCTATCGTTTGCATGCCTGATTTTCTTTTTTATCGGAGCCCCGCTTGGAGCCATCATACGCAAAGGCGGTCTGGGAATGCCGGTAGTTGTGTCAATACTCATGTTTATTGCCTATTACATTTTATTAATAACCGGTGAGAAATTTGCACGGGAAGATGCCTGGTCAATGACCGGAGGAATGTGGTTTTCTTCGTTTGTTTTTTTACCGCTTGGAATCTGGCTCACCTACAAAGCAGCTACCGATTCCGGAGTTATGAATATCGAAAGTTATCAATTGTTCTTCAAAAAACTCACCCAAATGAGATTCTTGAAGCGATCAAAAACCAAAATTTAAACCGATGCGAATACTTCAGTTAATGAATAAAGTACCTTGGCCTCCAAAAGACGGAGGAGCCATTGCGTGCTTAAATATGACCAAGGGTTTTTCCATGCTTGGACACGAAGTGACAGTTTTAAGTATGAATACGTCGAAGCACCATATCCGCATCAAAGATATGCCGGCAAACATCAGGAGTAAAGCTGATTTTCGACTGGTTGAAGTTCCCGCATCGATTAATTGGATTGAAGGAGCGCTGAATTTTCTGCTCTCGAAACTCCCATACAATGCACAGCGTTTTATTTCAGACGATTACAGCTCGGAACTAGCCAAGCTGCTGACTGAAAAGGAGTTCGATATCATTCAACTCGAAGGCTTGTATTTATGCCCATACATTCCGGTTATCCGGAAATATTCGAAAGCACTCATTGCCTACCGCGCCCACAACATCGAATACGAAATATGGGAACGAACAGCGACTTTATCCGAAGGAATGCGTTCGAAGTACCTACGGAACTTGTCGAAAAGAATCAAACGATTCGAGATCAGTCATCTGAATTTATATGATATTCTGGTTCCGATCACCGACCGCGATGGTCAGATACTCGACGATTTAGGGAATACGAAACCACGACATACTTCACAAACCGGAATCGATTTTGCCTCGCTGGTTCCCACCGCAAAAAAGCTGGAGTTTCCTTCGCTTTTTCACATCGGAGCACTCGACTGGGCGCCAAACCAGGAAGGCTTGATCTGGTTTTTTGATCATTGCTGGGCAAAAATTCATGCTGAAAACCCTGACTTGAAATTTTATCTGGCAGGCAGAAATGCCCCCGAATGGTTCGAACGGCATACCCGTCTCGAAGGAGTTGAATACATGGGCGAAATTAGCGATGCTTATGATTTTATGAACTCAAAAGCAATTATGGTCGTTCCGCTTTTCTCCGGAAGTGGTATGCGAATCAAAATTATTGAAGGTATGGCCCTAGGCAAACCCATTGTAACAACCGATATCGGAACCGAAGGTATTCCTACCGAAAACGGAAATAACATTCTGATTGCCAACGATTCCGATCAATTTATCGAAGCTATCACCCGTCTGATTAACAACCGCGATCTGTCGAATCAAATTGGCCGGAATGCCATCGGATTTATTCAGGAAAAATTTGACAATTTATCGCAGGCCGGAGCACTCATCGATTTTTACAAACAACATTTATAGCCTTGGAAATTCTTTTCTGGATATTATTCCTGATCGTGTTTTATACCTTCGCCGGATATGCCATATTGCTGGCTTTTCTTCTTTTCTGGAAGAGGCTTTTTACGAAGAAGAAGACTATTCCTGAAATTGAAAATTCCGGATTGCCCCGAATCTGCATGTTTGTAACAGCCTTTAATGAAGCTGATTACGTCGACATGAAGGTCAAGAACATGATGGAACTTGATTATCCTACTGAAAAAATGCAATTCCTCTGGATCACTGATGGCTCAAACGACGGAACTCCGGAAATTCTGAAAAAATATCCTCTTATGGAGGTGCATCATCTTCCGGAGCGAAATGGTAAAATACATGCCATGAACCGTGGAATGCAGTTTGTTGATGCACCGATTGTAATTTTCTCCGACAGCAATACAACTTTGTGCCGCGATGCTGCAAAAATTATCGTACAAACATTTGGCGACCCAAAAGTGGGATGCATCGCCGGCGAGAAACGTGTTTTGAGCAAAGACACCGATAATGCTGCCGGCTCGGGCGAAAATCTGTACTGGAAATTTGAGTCGTTGGTCAAACGAATGGACAGTGATCTGAATTCAGCAGTTGGCGCAGTTGGCGAACTGTTTGCCATTCGGACCAATCTTTTTAAAGAGGTTGAAAACGATACCATTCTCGACGATTTTATCATCTCGCTGCGAATTGCCGAAAAAGGATACCGAATTGCTTATACTCCGGATGCCTATGCCATGGAAACAGCATCGGTGAATGTAGCTGAGGAATTGAAACGCAAAGTCAGGATAGCTGCTGGTGGACTTCAAACCATAGCACGACTCAAAGGTTTGCTGAACCCATTTAAACATGGTTTATTGTCGTTGCAGTACATTTCGCACAAAGTATTGCGCTGGACCATTGCACCAATCGCACTTTTCTGTCTTCCAATTGTCAATTTCTTCATAATTCTTCCGACTGCCGAATCCGGAGATCATTCGTTCTATCTGTACTTCTTTTATATTCAGTCACTCATGTACCTGATGGCTTTGTTGGGCTGGATGCTCGAAAGGCACAAATTCAGATTCAAACTGCTCTTTGTTCCCTACTATTTTACTGCCATGAATTATGCCTCAATTCGAGGCTGGGTGCGCTTTCTGAAAGGAAAACAATCGGTAAACTGGGAGAAATCGAAACGGGCATAAAACGAGTTCTACTCCCTAATCCCGATAATTTTCGCTACTTTTGCGCCCATCTTTGAAAATCATTTTATGAATACGACCGAAATTTTATTGAACACTATACCAGAAGCTGTTGAAGCAATTAAACAGGGTGAAATAATCATTGTTGTCGACGATGAAGATCGTGAGAATGAGGGCGATTTTATTGCTGCCGCCGAAAAGGTAACTCCTGAAATGGTTAACTTCATTACCACTTATGGCCGTGGACTGGTTTGTGCACCAATCAGCGAAGAAATTTGCGATCAGCTGGAATTGGAGCTGATGGTTGGGAAAAATACTTCGTCGCACGAAACGCCATTTACAATTTCGGTTGATTTACTTGGACATGGTTGTACCACAGGCATATCGGCAAGCGACCGCGCAAAAACACTGAATGCCCTGGCAAATCCAAAGACGATACCTGACGATCTTGGTCGTCCGGGACATATTTTTCCGCTGAAAGCTAAAAGCCGCGGAGTACTTCGCCGTTCAGGCCATACCGAAGCTGCCGTTGATCTGGCAAAACTTGCCGGACTAACTCCCGCAGGTGTGCTTATCGAAATTATGAACGATGACGGAACTATGGCGCGTTTGCCTGAATTATTCGTTCTGGCCCAACGTTTTAACCTGAAGATTATTTCGATCAAAGACCTGATAACTTACCGATTACAAAGCGAAAGTTTAATTGAGCGTGGTGAAGAGGTTAATTTGCCAACCCGATTTGGAAACTTCAAAATCATTCCTTTCCGCCAGATATCTAATGGAGTTGAACACATTGCGCTGATTAAAGGCGAATGGCAACACGATGAGCCCATCCTGGTTCGCGTTCATTCTTCGTGTATGACCGGTGATATTTTTAGTTCGATGCGTTGCGAATGTGGCGATCAGTTGGAATATGCCATGAAAAAAATTGAAAAAGAAGGAAAAGGTGTGATTGTATACATGATGCAGGAAGGCCGCGGAATCGGTCTGATGAATAAAATTGCTGCCTATAAACTTCAGGATGAGGGCATGGATACCATTGATGCGAATATCCATCTTGGATTTGATGCCGATGAACGGGACTATGGAGTTGGAGCGCAGATTTTACGCAGCCTTGGCGTAACCAAAATGCGTTTAATGACCAACAATCCGGTTAAACGGGTCGGACTTGAAGCCTACGATTTAAATGTTGTTGAAACCATCAACATCGAAATTGAACCCAACAAATACAATCAACGCTACCTGAAAACAAAACGCGACCGCATGGGGCACAACCTTCCAAACTTATAAATATTGAACCTGATTACAGTCATAGATTTTTTAAAGGTTAGGCTGTTATTTCGGAACATTGAGCTACCTTAGTCGTGTCCTTAAAAAAACGAGTATGCAGACTATCAAATTAAAAGTTAATGATGATATTTATGATAAACTTATCTGGCTTCTTGGGAAGTTCAGTAAAGATGAAATTGAAATCATCAATGAGAGTTCCGATTATTCTGTGACAAAAAGATATCTTGAATCAGAATTGGAAGAAATAGAAAGTGGCAAGGCTAACTTTCTGACTGTTAATGAAACAGAAGTTCGTTTAGAGAATGTGATTAAAAAACATGAAGATCATATTTAAGGAAACATTTGTTTTCAGGCTTGAGAATCAACTTGAATATATTGCGGCTGACAGTCCGAATAACGCTCGGAAATTTAAAAATGATCTATTTAAGGCACTTAACGAGATATCTTCAAATCCCTTCAAATATCGAAAATCAATTTATTTTAATGATGTATCAATCAGAGACCTAATTTATAAAGGTTACACCATCGTTTTTAGAATTAATGGTGAAACAATTGAAGTTTTTGGATTTGTAAAATATCAGAATTCTCCAATATAATATTGTAATATACATAGTTCCAATTTTTTTTGAATTTGAATCTTTGAATTTATGGGAATGTTCGACGATATGTTTGATTCGGGCTATGGTGAGCAAACGATTGAAGGTATTGACTTCACCAAGAACAAGGATGGCTACCGGGTAATGACCGAATTTTACCTGGTTAAAAGAGGGTACTGCTGCTCAAACGGGTGCAAAAATTGTCCGTATTTGCCAAAGGCAGTCAAAGGAAACCGGAAACTTCGTCCGGATGTGCAGAATAAATATCCAATATGAATCACTAAAAAAAGCAGAAATAAGTAAATCGAATTTACCTGATTCTGCTTTTCAAATCACATAATACCGAAACTGATCTTATGCGATAGCTGAAACCACACCATTTTCTTCACCAAAGCTGTTGGCTGCAAAATAGTCGGCCTGTGGGTCATTTTTCCATATCGATCCGTC
>JBBQMW010000128.1:0-10905 GCA_038329265.1 Bacteroidales bacterium
ACAATCAATACAACAGAAAACAATCAAAAAACTTACAGCTATGGCAATGCAAACCGGGGAGAACGAACATGCGATGAGGAAAATTCTGGATATGACCAGATTGATAAGCATTCTGATTTTAGCGATCCATTTTTATTATTACTGTTATATGGCCTTTCAGCAATGGGGACTTTCTAGTACATTCAGCGACCAGATTCTTGGTAATATCTATAAGACTGGACTATTCGGGAATTTCAACAAATCGAAGTTGATAGCTTTGAGTTTCTTGTTTATTTCGCTCCTTGGAGCAAGAGGAAAAAAGGATGAAAAGCTAAATCTTAAAACCGCCTTTGCTTATATCATTACGGGGCTGCTGATTTTCTTCATCAGTTATCTGGTTTTGCTTTTGAAAACAAAGACAACAACAATCGCGATTATTTATATTGGCAATACTTCCATTGGTTATTTGCTCGTCCTATCTGGCGGTACGTTGTTATCGAGAATTATCAGTAACAAGCTCAATAACAAGGATATTTTCAATAAGGAAAACGAGACTTTTCCTCAGGAAGAACGCCTGCTTGAGAATGAATATTCCATCAATCTGCCTGCCCGTTATCAGCTTAAAGATAAAATGCGTAATAGCTGGATCAACATTATCAATCCTTTTCGTGGAGTGATGGTGTTGGGGACACCCGGTTCCGGTAAATCCTATTTTGTGATTCGCCACATCATTACACAGCACATTAAAAAGGGGTTTACAATGTTCGTGTATGATTTTAAGTTTGACGATCTTTCCAGAATTGCCTATAATACCTGGCTGAAAAACAAGCACAGGTATCCCAAACCGCCTGCATTTTATGTGATCAATTTTGACGACCTGACCCGCAGTCACCGGTGCAATCCACTGGAGCCATCTGCAATGACAGATATTACCGACGCAGCAGAATCAGCGCGTACCATTCTAATGGGATTGAACAGGGAATGGATCAAACGTCAGGGCGACTTCTTTGTGGAGTCACCAATCAATTTTCTGACAGCTATAATCTGGTATTTAAGAAAGTATAAAGATGGTGAATTTTGTACTCTTCCGCATGTCATTGAGCTGATGCAGGTAGATTATGACAGCCTGTTTACTTTGCTCAGGACAGAAAAGGAGATTGATGTACTGATCAATCCTTTTGTGAACGCCTATTTGAATGATGTGATGGAACAATTGGAAGGTCAGATCGCTTCTGCCAAAGTGGCTATGGCCAGGCTTTCATCGCCACAATTGTATTACGTTTTATCCGGAAATGATTTTTCGCTGGACATCAATAATCCTGATGAACCAAAGATTGTATGTATGGGAAATAATCCGCAAAAGATTCAGATATACGGGGCAGTATTGTCGCTCTATGTGAATCGGTTGGTGAAACTGGTCAACAAAAAGGGTAAGCAAAAAAGCAGCTTAATTTTTGATGAATTCCCAACCATTTACCTGAACAATATGGATAGCCTGATCGCCACGGCGCGAAGCAACAAAGTAGCGACTTGTTTGGGTGTTCAGGATTTTAGTCAGCTTCGAAAGGACTATGGCCGGGAGCAGGCAGATGTGATCATGAACATTACCGGAAACATCGTTAGCGGACAGGTTACTGGTGACACGGCCAAACAGTTGTCAGAACGTTTTGGCAAAATTATGCAGGACAGGGAAAGCATTTCCATTAACGCTTCTGATACTTCTATTAGCCGTTCCAAACAATTGGAATCAGCCGTACCGCCTTCAAAAATATCAGGCTTAAGTTCCGGAGAATTTGTCGGTATGGTTGCCGATGACCCGGATTGTAAAATTGATCTGAAAACTTTTCATTGCGAGATAATAAACGATCATGATGTACTGAAGAAAGAACAAGTCAATTATAAAGATATTCAGGTTATCCGCAAGTTGGACAATACCATGATACAACGGAATTATTTGCAAATTAAACAGGATATTCAG
The DNA here is from genome assembly GCA_038329265.1 of Bacteroidales bacterium. Lineage (GTDB taxonomy): Bacteria > Bacteroidota > Bacteroidia > Bacteroidales > Prolixibacteraceae > Aquipluma. Next base: position 1,958 of record JBBQMW010000128.1, read on the forward strand.
GATATTATCCAGTCGGAGATGGAACGGCTGATTAATGATCCGGGGCTGGGGCATTTGGTGGTGAGGAAAAGCTAGGAAATAGTAATTTAATTGTGATTTACCTTTGTACTCTAATTTTCTAAGTCTTAATTTTCGATAGTTTGCATTTTATTTTTAATTTTTCGGTAAATACAATCTTTGCTTGAACAAAGAGTGCAAATATATTCCTTGAACCTAACATATTTACCAATGCCAATTACACCGCTAACAGATTTTACCGGTGTCATCAGGGCAGAATCGGAAAGTGAAATACCACAAATATTTTCAGGAAAGGAAGCGAAAAGTTTATGCTGGTCGGCAACTGACCATTGACAATAACCAGGGCTATAACGATTGGTTAAAAGTTTTCCATGTTGCCTGACATTTGTTTCAAGAAAAGATTGCATCAAATCGCATGCAGCTTCAGTGATCATATTACCCAGAACATCATAAATATAACCGAGGACCGGATCTTCACCATACAATAAATTTGCAGATTTGTCACTGATAGTTTTGCCAGCTGTACAAACATAAAATGCCAATTGTTCTGCACCTTTTAATTCTTTACAAACAGCTTTGCCAACTTCAAACTCATGACTATCTGCATGCAAAATAAAATTTTGTTGATCAATTCGGCTTTTTTCAATTATTTGGTACGCACCTTTGATATCTGTCAGATTTCGAACATCATCTAAAGCCATTTTAATATAATCTCCAAATGGGTCGGGAAGCTGACTATTCCTATAACCCAGAATAAATGCAATTTCATTCTGGTTAATGGCGAGATCATCAAACTTAAAAGAATATTCTTTTATCATATAATTTGAAATTTTGAGGCTAATCCTTGATGAAAACATACGTTCTACAACAACATTTTATCCACGTAAATATCCTGAAAACATGGATCGCCTTCAAGATTAATATGTGTTATTTTCTGTAGAATCTGATCTGTTATTATACCATCGGCAAAAAGGAACATTTTGGCGCCAATCAAAGCCGTGTTTCCCATTTTGTGAATTTTTTCCTCCGGAAGCTCTATCATACCGGTTGCTACAAGGTTTTCGATGTTGATGTAGTTTCCAAAAGCTCCGGCAATGTAAATCGTTTCAATTTCAGAAAGTTCGATGGCGAGTTGTTTGCAAAGTATGGTCAGTCCTGCTGCCAGGGCGGCTTTGGCCAGTTGAAATTCGTTGATGTCTTTTTGTGTCAGCACAACTTTTCCAGTAACCCGAAGCTGCGTTTCACCTGAATTGATTTCACCAAACATCCCGATTAAATCCATCTTTCTGAAAATGGCTACGGCATCAATCAGAGCGCTGCCGCAAATGCCTTTGGGAGCAGTATTTCCGATTACGGTGGCTTCCAATTGATCATTCTTCAACCGAAGTGATGATATTGCTCCGGTTGTAGCGCGCATTCCCATCGAGATGTTTGCTCCTTCGAAGGCCGGTCCAGCTGCAGTTGAGGCGCAAACAATCCGGTTTTTATTGCCGACTGCAATTTCACCATTCGTGCCCAAATCTATCAGTGCCGTATATTTTTCTTTTTGATGAAGTCCGGTTGCCAGTATTCCGGCCAGAATATCGCTACCAACAAAACTTCCGATCGAAGGGTAAAACTGAACTCCATTTTTTACATTGAAATCCCAAGCAAGCTCGTTTGCTTGAAAAATCTTCATTCCTAAATCAGTGGTATGAAACGGGTAAACTGATAGTGGCGAAACATCGCAGCCACTGAAAATGAGTTGCATGGCGGTATTGCCAACTAAAACAATTTTTTCAAGCGAAACTGGGTGCTTGTTTAGCATCTGGCCGATCATTAAACCAATGGCTTCCCTGATGATTTTTGTAATTTCTTCGGAATTTCCATCCAAACAAGCCTGAATTCGTGAAATCAGGTCGGCGCCAAATTTTACCTGCGGGTTGAGCATCGTTTCTACGGCAATTACTTTCGCATTTGAAAGGTCAATCAATTGGGCAACCAATGTGGTTGTGCCCAAATCGACAGCAATTCCAAAACCCGATTTGGACTGAAATTCAAACTCACTTTCATCGGCCAAAATAATGTGGCTGAACTGTTCAATTTCGAGCGAGAGGTCGCTGGTACATTGGCACATGCAAGCCAAACGCCAATCGCTGGCCAATCCAAGTTTGCCGAGCTTTTGCTGATGTTGCGCAGTGGTTTTTAGTTCGCCCTCCAAAAGCCGAACTTTGCATTTTCCGCAAGTGCCTTTGCCACCGCATGGAAATTCGATGCCAAATTCGTGCAATACGTCAATCAGCGGAGTCTGGTCGTTGACTCTAAATTCTTTTCCAAGCGGATGCAGGCGAATATGGTGTGTTTTCATTGTCGGTTTTAGCAGAGAAGTCTTTTTTAAAAGAACAGTTTTTTCCTGAATTCTGAAAGCTCAAAAGACGATTTTTCGGCGATGACCACCAACTTATTCGTGTTTTGTTCCAGGCAGGGTTCGGTATGACTTCCTGAAAGTGTGTAATTGAATAATTTCCAGCCATTTTTGGTGTGGATATTTCCTTTGGCCCGGATCACTGCCGGATTTCCGGAACAGCATTTTTCGAGTTCTCCAGCGTCCATAATCCGGTTTCCCTCAAATTCAAATGCATATTCAACATAGTTGGAATCGTTCAGGTGATGAGCCGGAATGAACGACGGATTAGTTCCGGCTAAACTCCGATCAGTAGCGATTTCCGGAGAAAAAAGCACTTGAATGTCCATGTTGGTGAAGCAGAAAAGTTTTCCGGGGAATAGCGATTTGAAAGTTTCAAGCAATTCGTTGAATTGTTTCGGAGTTTCTGTTAAATCACATTTGCTGAAGACAATTCGGTCGGCCATCCTTATTTGCGATTGATAAATGAGGTTTCGTTGAAATTTCAGATGTCCGAAAGCAGTGATATCAACCATACAAATTACCGGCATTAATTCAAGATTGGGAATGGTGGCTACAATTTCAGTAACCATTTCGATGCCGCCCAGTCCGCTGGGTTCGATAATTATCCGGTCGAAACTTTTGGTTTCAATTATCTTTTCGAGGTTTTCTTTCAGGTATAATTTGGCCGAGCAGCAAATGCAGCCGCCCACAATATCGAAAACCGAGCTGGAAGCAGATTTTGACTGAAGGGTTTGTCCGTCAATTGAAATTTTCCCAAACTCGTTGACCACAATGGCCCAGCATTCGTCAGACTGCTTCTGTTCCAGAAGCCGGATAATTGCAGTGGTTTTTCCGGAGCCCAGAAACCCAGAGATGATATGTACAGGTATGGTTCTCACAACCCGTATTCTGCCAAAATAAATTTACTTTGATCAATCAGAGGAAGCATCATTTCAATAAAATCGCTTTCGTTTTCAGGAATGCTGTTAAGTTCGTCGCGTAAAATAGGAAGATAACTGGTTTCCATTTCCGAAAGTTTCATTTTGCCTGAACGAAGGGCTTCTTCAATAATATCGAGTGCAGTCAAAGCGCCGTTTTTTGCGTTGGCCACATACGAATCACCTTTGACAAGTTCTTTGGAAATTCGAATCACATTTTCGGGTGAAAGAATCAAGGCCTGAGGATCGGTGTAAACATCCGATGCTACCAGCAATTGTTGCAGAATATGGCTTGGAACGGTTCCGGCAATTAAAGCCTGGTTCATCAGTCGGGCATCGTATTCCAGTTGCTCCATGTAGGCTGTTGGTGCCATTCCTGATAACAGTTTAATATTTTGGACGGATTCGTTGCTCCACAAATCGCAGCAGGCCGACGCAATATTGCCAAGTGGGCTAAGATGGGCGCAAGCCGCGGTTTTCCCCTCCATCGAAATCGGGATACCAGTAATGGCTTTCAGGAATGGTCCTTCATAGCCACAATCTTTATCTGGTCCAATCGCGCCTTCTTCCATCGCCACAATTGAGCGTACCACCGATATCACCCGCACCAGAGCGGCAAATACGCGCGGAATGTATTTTTTTTCAGCCAAAACCATGGCTGTATTTGCAAATCCGCAGGCCGAATCTCCGGCTGCAATTCTGCCGTGTTTATTGGCCAGAGCAACAATCTTTTTCCATAAAAACTGCATATCTCTTACACCAAGCACAGCTAAAGCAAAAACAACACCTTTCACGTCGCACATCATCAGCGCTTCGTCTGATACTTCTTTTCCGCCAGTACTTTCAATCGAAAGCAAATCGCCGCCTTCAATCATACCCTGTTCAAAAAGTTCCATCATGGGTTCTAAAAGAGCAGAGCTGCGTTGTTTGGCCGGACGCTCAAATTCACGCAAATCGTTTGGTGTTAAACGTATTTCGGATGCAAGTCCATGCTTCTGGTAATATTTTTCGCAGATTTCGTTCATTACCTTAACGATTTCAATCCCAATTGCCGGGGTTTTCGTCATTTCGAGTAAGGTTTCCAGTTCGAGAACCACACCTTTCGAGTTCAGTTCATGGGCGCGTCCAAGCGCTCCCTCTGTAATCTCGCGGTAATGTTCGTAAACATCTGAAAGCGTGTTTTCATTGATGCTCATTATCGGCAAGGTAAAGTTTAATTCTGCGTAAACCTGTCCACCGCCAATTTCCAGTCCACGACGGGTTTTTACCGGATTGGGAGCAATCCCGAACATCAGTTCTTCAGGATTCGTTATAACCAGACTTTTGTACTTCATAATGATTGATTTTACTATTTTAAACGGTAACTGTTTCCAGACAAGCGGCTTTTTGTGCCTGTAGTTGTGCCTGATTAAATTCTTTCAGCGCTTCGAAAAATGCTGAAATGTTTGCAGAGGGAACATGTGGCGGCAAATCGCAGCCCGTAGAAAGAACAAAATTATTGAAGGTCGCTGTTTTCAAGAGTAAATCAGAAACATACATTTTTACTTCTACAGCTGTCATCTGTTTCATTACCCCAACCGGATCAACATTTCCAAGAATAAGTTTGTCTTTTGGGCAGAATTTCAGGGTCTTCACCATGTCGATGGCATTTCCAAAATGATAGGCATTTGCGCCAGTGTAAAGCATGGCCTCGGTGCAATGCCCCTGATTTCCGCAATTGTGGAGAATAACCAGAAAGTTATCATCCTGAACGGCTTCAACAATCTGTTTCACGTATTCGGATGAAAAATAATGGCAATCTTCATTCGACAAAAGTCCGGCAGCCGGTTCAGCAATGACCACTCCCGAACAACCAACTTTTTTTAATTCAATGCAATATTTGATAATAAAAGAGGAGCATTTTTCGAGCAGGCATGCAATAGCTTCAGGTTCAGTATAACAAGCAACCATGATTTCTGACATATCAAACAACCTTCCGGCAAGTGAGAATGGACCGATAACACCAGCGAATACGGGCTTATCTTTTGAATTTTCAACGGTTAACCTGTTGGCTGTAATATATTCAGAAACACGTCCGGCAGTCAATTCAGGAACCTTCAGGTTTTCAATTTCTTCGGCTGATGAAACTAACCGGCCTAAAATGTGCGGCATATCATCGTCCTGAAATTCAATCCGACAACCGAAAGCCTCCGCTTCGAGGGTGAGATCCATAATCACCGTTTTGGCAGCCACCGGATAAACTTCATTCAGTTTTTGTATGGCTTGTGCATGAACTTCGCCACTTTGTACGGCATCTTTAACTCTTTTTCCGATCATTTCAATTCCGGGATGCGTCATAATTGGTATGGCAATTCTTGTATTGTTTTCAATTTGCTGACTTACCCAATTGTTCATATTTATCATGGTTGTAATTGTATTATTCTTGTTTTTAGTTATTTAAAGGAATTATTACTTTGAATTTTGAGACAACAGAAACCCTAGATCCCTGATTTAGGGTTTCTGTTATATGTAAAAAAGAAGTAAATGCTTGAATTAAAAAATTAAGAGGCCAGTTTATTCAGATGTTCAACAACTCCCTGTGGATCGGGTGCGTAAAAGTCGGCGCCTATTTTTTTGCAGTATTCGTTGTTTACCGGGGCTCCGCCAATGAAAACTTTGGCATCGGGAACCTGGGCTTTAATGTCGGCAACAATGTCGCCCATGTTCACCATCGTTGTTGTCAGAAGCGCCGACAATGCCACTACTGCACCGGGATTGTTTTTCAAAGCTTCCAGGTATTTTGACGATGGAACATCAACGCCCAGATCAATAACCGTCCAGCCAGCACCTTCAACCATCATACCCACCAGGTTTTTGCCAATGTCGTGCAAATCGCCTTTTACTGTACCAATAATGAAAGTTCCTTTGGTTTTAATTTCTCCTGAAGTAAAGAATGGTTTTAATTGCAACATGGAAGCCCCCATTGCTCTGGCCGACATGAGCATCTGGGGTACAAAAATCTTGTTTTCCGAAAATTTCCTGCCCACCTTATCCATTGCCGGAACCAGCGCGTTTTCAAGAATTTGCTGAGGACCGACTCCCGCTTCAAGCGCTTTAACGGTTAATTCCAGCGCGCCATCCATTCCGCGAAGTTGCGGAGGAAACGGTGATTTCAAATCCACTTTTCCAAGTTCAACCGCCTCAGCTAATTTTTCGAGTAATTCTTCCATAATATCAATATTTTATTAATTTGTAGAGATTTTAGTATTACAAAGAAAAGAGATGATCGATACAAAACCTACACCTATTTTCACTAATTTTGATGCGATATTGACATTTGTATCTGTTCTAGTATAATAAGTATCGCTATGTCTGTCGTGTCTGAAGATTTATTAGAAAAATCTGAAAATTCCTTTTTCATTGGAATTTTTCAGGATAATTGGGAAAAGAGTTCGTGGCACTATCATAACTATTATGAAATCAGTTTTATCACAGAAGGTAGTGGTAAACGAATAGTTGCTGATTCAATTGAAGAATTTCAGCCCGGCGACCTGGTTTTCCTTGGACGAAATCTGCCCCATGTCTGGATTGCCGATAAGGAGCAGCGGTTGTTGTCGAACCGCACCCTCGAAATGGTTTTTCTCCAGTTTACCCCTGATGTTTTGAGTCAGCCCATGTTGTCGCTTCCTGAATTTACAAACATTCAGAAGGCCATGTTTCTTTCAGAACGAGGGGTACAGATTGTTGGTCAAACCCTGAATGAAGTGAGCGAATTATTGTTGCAAATGCCCTACATGAAAGGGTTTGAACGAATGATCCATTTTCTGAGAATCATGGATTTAATCGGGAAAAGTGATTCGTTGGTTCATCTGGCCAGCAAAGCGTATTTGCAAGGTCGGTTTACCACCGGGAATAAGCGAATGGCATCCATTCATGAATATTTAATGCGAAATTATCGGGAAGAGATAGATTTGAAACGATTGGCTGATTTGGTGAGTATGGCAGAAGGATCACTTTGTCGTTTTTTTAAACAAAACATGGGGATAACCATTTTTGAATACCTGAACAAAATTAAAGTTGAATTTGCCTGCAAATTACTGATGGATCAAGATTTAAGTGTGCTGGAAGTATGTTTGGACAGTGGTTTTAATAACCTGAGCCATTTCAACAAGCAATTCAAAAAATCAACCGGCGTGAACCCAATGGAATATCGGAAAAGGTTTTCAGGATTGGGGTAATCAACAATCAATTGACCTGAACCCAGAATCCGGTTCAAGCCAATTGCTGTTTATGGGGTCGGATCAGCGTTTTCTACTCCATTTTTCAACTTTTTTCATGATCGCTAATTCCTCTTCCGCGCTTTCTGTAGCAATCCATAAAAAGTTATTTTTGGGCGACATTTTTTCCATGTATTCATCCAAATCTTCCTTGGCCAAATCAACAATGATTCCCCGGTTTTTGGATTGTACATAGCGGATGAAATCCAGATGTTGCATTATCGGGTAATCGTCGGCCATGCCCTGAACCCATTGAATACATTGCACTTCTGGAACGCTAAGTATCGCATCAATATGGTTGGCCACGCCTTTTCCATCCACATGAAAAATGTTGTGAGTCATTGTTTTCACCTCTTCTTTCAGGATGGGCAAACCAAACTCAATGTAATCGTCAGGTGAAATCATAAACGAAAAATCGGCGCTCGGAATGTGCATCCGGCCATTTGGGATGGGTAAGTTCATCCAAGTACAGGAGGGCTGGCCTGCAGCGCTCAATACGTTGTGGAAATCGTCATACACATCAAGAAAATGTTCACTGGCTAGGTTGAAGAGTTTCTGCGCGTTTTCACGATCGAGCATCAGGTCCATGCACAAGTCATTGGTTCCGCGCCATGCCAGTCCGCAATCCAGTCCGGGGTGCAAATCTGGATAACCAACGAGAAACTTATCGCCACATTTTTGAAGGCCGACATCAGTTAGTTCCATCAGTTTTTTATAAAAAACATTTTCTTTCGAGAACTGAATTTTCGAAAGGTCGGTGTCGTAGTTGTGAATGATTTCGTGGTACCACGATGTTGTCTCTTCAAAAGTCATATCGCCGCTATGAAAGGCTGCGTAAGCATTGGGCCCAACATTGGGCATGTAAATCGGGAACGTTTCGGCATTGAAACGCATTCCCTGTATGCTTCGCAGAAAATCGTCGGCCTGATATTCGGCATCGAACCAGCGGTCACGAAGGGTGGCATGTTGACTGGTATGTGCTGAATCGTATTCGGCATTGTGGCGGTGAAAGCGGATCGGCACCCGGTCTAACATTTCGCCCTGAAACCAGGCCAATACTCGCTCCACACATTGTTTGTAATCGGGTTTTGTCGATAATTCTTCAATTCCCCAGGCATTAGTCGAATTCATAGGTATTGATTTATTGGATTTTATGATCTTAGTTAATTCTGGGAACGATCCCATGTTTATTCAAAAAAATATCAGGTCGATTGTCTTTTTATCAACTTACAATCAAACACCTGCTGAATGACTGTTTTATCATTTTCAATTTGCGAAATCAGGGCTTCAATTGCGGTGGCTGCCAACTGTTCAATTGGAATTTGGATAGTTGATAACGGTGGTTTGGTA
>JBBQMW010000129.1:0-10884 GCA_038329265.1 Bacteroidales bacterium
GTCCATAATTCTGTTTCTATTGTTTTTATTGAGCTTGGAAACTTTAAATGCCCAGAAAGTAGTTTCGCTCAACGACTGCATATTTCAGCCAGAAGATCGACGTATAGTAGAGGAAAAGCTGAAAACCTTTTCATCAAGATCATGTTTATCAATTGCTGAACTTATTCCTGAAATCGGTTATTCGTTTATAGAAACTCCTTATGTTGGGGCCACGCTTGAGAATGGTCTGGAAGAGAAACTGGTGATCAATCTCCGGGAATTAGACTGCACCACTTTTGCTGAAAGTTGTTTGGCACTGGCAAGAACAGTAAAATCTGGAAAGACTGATTTTGAGTCGTATATTTCTGAACTTGAGCGTGTAAGATATCGGGATGGGATTCGCAACCAGTACCTTTCTAGGATACATTATTTTAGCGAATGGATCCGAAACAATGCCGAAAAGAAAATAGTTTCAGAAGAACCAAACCTGAAGGGTGAAAAATTTGAACGGACCATCCGGTTTATGAGCTCTCACCCGGAAAGTTATCCTGTACTAAAAGCTCATCCGGAACTTATTCCCGCTTTAATTCAACAGGAGAAAGAGATTTCGGGCATGAATTTCTACTATTTCCCGAAAAACAATCCGAACCAAATCCTCGAAAATCTCGAACATGGCGATATTATCGGTTTGACATCAAGCACGGAAGGAATGGACATCAACCACGTTGGCATTATTGTATGGAAAGAGGGTCAGTTCCATTTGCTCCATGCAGGTCAATCTGCAAAAATGGTTGTAATATCCGAAGGTCCAATTACCGATTTCATTAAGCCGGAATCAAAAAATACCGGTATCATGATTGCTCGTCCTGTTTATTAAATTCTACAGAACCAAATTTTATGGAATAACAAATACGATTTTGTTATTTTTGCAGCTTTCAAAATTTAAGCTATGGAATCTTTTGTCGATAAGCTACTTGTTATCTTGTGTAAAATCACGTCACATCTTCCTTTTTGGGTGATTTATCGACTAGCTGATCTGTTTTATGTGTTTCTGTATTACATCTTTAAGTATCGCCGGAATGTTGTACATGCCAATCTTACCCTTTCATTTCCAGAGAAAAGCCCCGAAGAAATCAAGCAAATTACTAAAAAATTCTATCGTCATTTAAGCGATGTGGGTCTCGAGACCATCAAATTTTATGGGATGACCGAAAAACAAATTAACGACCGGTTGAAAATTAATAATCTGGATATTTACGAAGAATATTACAATCAGGGTAAAAGCATTGTTGTATTGGGTATGCATTACAACAATTGGGAATGGAGTGGCTCTATGCAACGATTCATTAAATCACAGTTTTTGGTGGTTTACAATCCGGTGAAAAATAACAAAAAGGTAGAACGTTTTATTCTTGATACCCGAGAACGGTTTGGAGCAATTTCAGTACCAGTAAATTTAGCCATACGCACAGCACTCAAATACAACAATGGTGAGAGACCTGGCAGTCTGATGCTCGCTTCCGACCAGACCGCTCCTGCCTATTCACAATTCTGGACAACCTTTCTGAATCAAGAAACGGCCTTTTTTATCGTTCCGGCAAAAATCGCTATTAAAAACAATCAGCCAGTTATCATGCACCATACCCGAAAACTTAGTCGTGGGCGATATGAGATTTTTCACTATAAATTAATCGAGAATCCATCAGAGTTAACACCCGAAGAGATCATGATGGTGTATGTAAAAAAATTGGAAGAGATTATTCAGGCAGAACCTGAGTATTGGTTGTGGTCGCATCGCCGCTGGAAACACAAAAGGTCTGAAAATGTAGAATTGTACCTAAGGTAGATAAACTAATACAATCTTCAAGTGATAAGATTCTAAATTTGAAAATATTTACCCAATATAATATCCAGTCTAAAATCTTCGAATCTTGAATTTAAAACTGCATCGATGAAGAAACTGATTCGTAAAACCGGAATACTCCTCCTTAAAATTTTAGGGCATATTCCAATCTGGCTCGCATACATTTTGGCAGATATCTTTTATCTGATTATTTACTATCTGATTGGTTATCGGAAGGAAACGGTAATTAAAAACATAAAGAACTCATTTCCCGAAAAAACTGAGGCAGAAATAAAAAAGATAACAATCGCATTTTATCATCATTTTACTGATTTGATCGTGGAAAGTATCAAAGGGTTTCAGATTTCGGAAAAGACTCTAAAAAAGCGGTTTCATTATAAAAACCCGCATGTAATGAATGAATTATATGACCAGGGGAAAAGCGTGGCCTTACTATCTGGTCATTACGGTAATTGGGAATGGAGTGCAGCCATGCCCAAATACTTAAAACATCAGATAAATGTAATCTACCGCACGATAATGGAACCCAATTTTAATACTTACATGTTAAAGGTTCGTTCCAGATTTGGCATGAATATGATTCCATCACGAATTTCGTTGCGCTCGATGGTTGAACTCGAAAAATCGGGAATGGTATCGGCAACTTATTATCTGACAGACCAAACTCCGAAAAAAAACACCACCTTCTGGATGACTTTTCTGAATCAGGAAACAGCAGTTTTTCCCGGGCCTGAAAGAGTTGCCTCCCGATTCAAACAGGCAGTCGTGTTTATGGACATTCAAAAAGTTCGACGAGGTTACTATGAAGTAGAATTTACAAAGTTGTTCGATGATGCATCACAAACTGAAGAATTTGAAGTGACCAAAGCCCATGTTAAATTTCTCGAAGAAATTATCCGCAAAAGGCCTGAACTATGGCTTTGGTCGCACAAACGTTGGAAACACAAGCGACCGGAACATATTCTGATGACATAGTTTTATGATGAATCCTAAAGAGATATTATTCTGACTGTGATTTGTAATACCTCCTGAACAACACTTTTTTCAGGTCACGAAAGATTACTTGATGGGCAAGTACTTCCAGATCATTGTAATGCGGCAATTCGCGGTGAGCTTTTGCAATTTCCTTTTCAGTAATGTCAACCTGATATAAAACAGCCATCAATCGGCTGTAATCACGATCAAGATAAACCGAAATCTGATTGATCAACTGTTCATGCAACTCCTGATAAGCAGTTTCAGTATTTCCGGAAAACGTGATCTCGATACCAAACATCCCAAAATCCTTCATGATCTGGTCTGCCGTTTCGCGAACAATGTCCGCCTTTTTCAGGAAGAATTCGATGTTGTCGTTTTGAAGATTAACTAAATCCATGGTTTCTTTTTTACTACAAAGAACACTAAGTTCTGCACTAAGGTAACGAAGAAAAATATTCAAAATTTACAAGATTACTTTGCTCCTTTGTGAAAAACCTTGGTGTTCTTTGTGGTTTGAAAAAAGTATTACAATTGTTTGAAGAAGTCGTTTCCTTTATCGTCAACGATAATAAATGCGGGGAAGTTTTCGACCCGAATTTTACGTATCGCTTCCATTCCAAGTTCTTCCATATCAATCACCTCGCTCGATTTGATGCTAACTTTGGCCAGAATTGCAGCTGGTCCGCCAATTGATCCGAGGTAGAATCCACCATGTTTTTTACATGCATCGGTTACCTGCTGACTGCGGTTTCCTTTGGCAACCATAATCATCGAACCGCCCATGCTCATAAAGAAATCTACGTACGGATCCATTCTTCCGGCAGTAGTTGGTCCGAAGCTTCCGGAGGCCATTCCTTTCGGAGTTTTTGCAGGTCCGGCATAATAAATCGGGTATCTTTTCAGATATTCCGGCATCGGCTGACCCGCATCCAGCATTTCTTTCAGACGAAGGTGAGCCATATCGCGGGCTACAATCAAAGTTCCTGAAAGATTCAGACGAGTTTTGATCGGGTATTGTGAAAGTTTCTTCAATACATCTTCCATGGGTTCGTCCAAATCGATGTCAACGGCAGGCTGCATGCTCGGCGCTTTTGCAGGAAGGAACCGGGCCGGATTACGTTCGAGTTCTTCGAGGAAGATTCCATCTTCGTTAATTTTTGCTTTAATGTTACGGTCGGCAGAGCAACTCACTCCCAAACCAACCGGACATGACGCAGCATGACGCGGTAGGCGAATCACACGCACATCGTGAACAAAGTATTTGCCACCAAACTGAGCACCAAGTCCGCATTCCTGGGCAATTTTTTCAATTTTCTTTTCCCATTCCAAATCGCGGAATGCCTGTCCTCCTTCGTTTCCTTCGGTTGGCAAGTGATCGAGATATCCGGCAGAAGCTTTTTTAACAGTGGCCAGAGTTGCTTCAGCTGATGTTCCACCAATTACAAGAGCCAAATGGTATGGAGGGCAAGCAGATGTCCCCAAATCCATGATTTTCTCTTTTACGAATTTTGTAAGATTTTCGTCAGTTAACAGCGATTTTGTCTGCTGATACAGGTAAGTTTTATTACCGGAACCACCACCTTTAGTGATAAACAAAAACTCGTATGAATTCCCTTTTTCAGAATAAATATCAATCTGTGCCGGCAGGTTTGTGCCGGTATTTTTCTCTTCCATCATGGTCAACGGAACGACTTGTGAATAACGAAGGTTCCGTTCCTGATAGGTGTTATAAATGCCTTTTGACAAATACTCGGCATCGTTAACACCTGTATAAACATCTTCACCCTTTTTACCCATCACAATAGCGGTTCCGGTATCCTGGCATGTCGGCAATTCACCTTCAGCAGAAACAACCTGATTCATCAACATGGTATGAGCTACAAAACGGTCGTTATCAGTGGCTTCAGGATCTTTCAGGATTAAAGCAAGTTTTTCGAGATGCGTTGCACGCAGATAGAACGAAACATCGGCAAAGGCTTCTCTGGCAAGCAATTCAAGACCTTCGGGAGCAACTTTTAAAATTTTACGACCATCAAACTCTACAGTCGACACAAAGTCTTTGGTCAAGAGCCGATACGAAGTCGTATCTTTCTTAACAGGAAATGGTTTTTGGTAAGCGAATTTTGACATTTTATTGTATTTGATAAGAGTGATAAATTATTTATGATTTTTTACTTGAGCCTTATGATTTCCTTTTTCAGGAATAATCGCTGAAAAAATAATACTCAGAGTTAATGTTAATGCGATGAAATACAACGAATAAGAAGATTCAAATCCGACAGCATGAAGCCAATCTTTTGCAAGTAATTTCAAACCGACAAATATCAGCAATATGCTTACTCCAATATTGAGGAATCTGAATTTATCGACCATATTGGCCAGAAGGAAGAATAGTGAACGAAGTCCGATAATGGCGAAGATATTCGAAAAGAACACAACAAATGGATCGAGTGATACTGAAAATACAGCAGGAATCGAATCAAGTGCGAAAATGACATCAGTAAACTCGACCAGCACCAAAACCAACATCAATGGAGTGAAAACCACTTTGCCATGATAGTTCAATGCAAACCTGTCGCCGTGATATTCTTTGGTGATATTTAGATATTTAGAAAGAAATTTAACAATGAACGAATCATGTGGGTCTTTCTGTTCTCCTTCCTTCTTCAAAAGTATTTTTAATCCCTGAAAAACTAAAAATGCCCCAAAAACATAGAGAATCCATTCGAAACGATGGATAAGTGCTGCTCCGGCAAAAATGAAGATAAATCGCAATATTATTGCACCTAAAACGCCCCAAAACAATACTGTTTTATAGTTTTTAAGCGGAACTGAAAATCCCTGAAGTATGAGCAGGATAACAAAAACATTATCAATAGAAAGAGTCTGTTCGATAAAATAACCCGCCAAATAACTCATCGACATGTTGTCGCGATATTCTCCCAGCATTCCTTCAAAATCATTCATCCGGAATTTCATTTCCGGAGCATATCTGGTAACCACTTCATTTAACTCTGCCGGAGTTTCAATTCCGTGAAGCATGTGCCCGTAATATTTCAGAAATACATAAAACCCCATTGAAAGTGCCACCCAAACACTGGTCCATCCAAGTGCTTCTTTTGTCGACACAATGTGAGAGTGTCTCCCAACAACCAATAAATCAATCATTAATACAAAAATGATCAGGATTAAAAATCCACCCATTAAAATTACTTCTGTCGACATATCTATTAATTTACTTTCGTTACACCGCCTGAAACCACAAACTTCATTACTTCTGATGGACTCAAATCAACTAATTTAATCGAACTTTCCGGTACAAAATATAGCACACCTGAAAATGCGTAAGAATGGGGAAAATACACAGCAACCATATCCTGAAACCCAAATTCCTCCAGATTTTTCTCGGTTACAAATCCCAATTTCCATATATTGTTTTCCTTATTCATACACACAAGCACAGGTACGTTGAACTTTTTCTCTTTTCCGACAAATGCAGTAAACAAGTCTTGAATTGAAGTATAAATGACATTTAACAGTGGAGTTCGTTTCAGAAGTCGTTTGGTAAAATAGATAAACGGTCGGGCAATTATCGTCTGTCCGATAAGTCCCAAAAGAGTTAGGGAGACGAATAAAACAATAATTCCAATTCCTGGTATGTCTATTTGATAATGCTCTTTCAATGGATCTCCAATTAGTCTATCCACATAGTTAAACATCAGAAAAACCGCATAAAGAGTCAATGCCAAAGGCCCTGACAGTACTAATCCCTGTAGAAAATATTTAAAAAGCCGTTTCATTTATTTTTTTGCGAAAGATACAACATTTAACTCTTCTCATGTAAAAATGAACGATCGGTGTGCCTTAAATAATTGTTATATCCTGTAAACATTTTAGTCATGCAGATTGTATTCTATATAAAAAGAAAGATGACACGGATCATTATATTAATTTTCATGACATTTTCAGTCATTGTGTGTGCTCAGGACAAAAACAAGTCAAATACAAATACAACTATGAAATTCAACGAATTAAATGATTTTGAAAAATCGGTAATTGAAGGCAAGGGAACTGAAAGACCATATACAGGTATATACTATAAGAACAATGAAACAGGGACATATCTTTGTAAGAAATGTAATGCCCCGCTTTATCGTTCAGCCGACAAATTTGATGCACATTGCGGCTGGCCTAGTTTCGACGATGAGATTAAAGGTGCAGTAAAAAAGACTACCGATGCTGATGGACGACGTACTGAAATAACCTGTGCCAAATGTGGTGCCCATTTGGGTCATGTATTTGTTGGCGAAGGGTTGACATCAAAAAATACCCGTCATTGTGTCAATTCGGTCTCACTCAACTTTCAGCCGGAACAAAAGAAATAGTCTGTACGTTTTCTATTTTATTTCTGTTGAATCAATTCAATTCCTTCTAAATAGTAAACCGGAACATAACCTTCTTTGCTTTCAGCAAGTTTCTGGCTTATTTCATCCAATTTTTGATTCTGATTTAAGCTATCATGATTACCTCCGTCAACATCGTGCATTTTTGGGCCATCGTGTCCTAAAGCATGATCTTTATTTGATGATTCTCCGGCTGCTGCCGATTTTTCCATCTCAGCCAAGTCTTCTTCATCCAGCTGAACTTCAAGCAAAATGCCACGAATTTCTATTTCACTTCCCATTTGATCCTGTGAAAATGCACCAATTTTTCCGGCCTCAATCCGGATACGAACATCTTCTGTACTGCCCATCAGGAAACATCGTGCACCAGCTTCTTTGCAAACATGAGTAACGATTCCTTTAACAATGACTTCCTTATCCAAAAGATCTTTTCCCTGTTCCTGAATCTGATCAACAGTCATGACTACCAATTCAGCCGATTTTTCTTCATTTTTCGGTTTTGATTGGTTGTTGCATGATATTAACAGTGCCAAGCCCAAAACTAATGTCAACGATTTTTTCATAGTATCAGATTTTAAAATTGAATTAATTCAAGAAAAACAAAATAATTACCAGCGGAATGATAGCTCCAACTGCTGTAAGCCAAAGACCGCGACCTCGCATTCCATACTTTCCTTTCAGTAAAAACAGACCGGAAATAGCAACAAAAAGCAAAAAAACTGCCATGGCATCCGATATCCAAATCCATAGCCGACCGGTTTGTGCCAGATGAATTTTATTGATTGGAAAAAAGAAAGGACGCTTTTTCAACAATTCAAGTTCAGCAGTACCTTCCAATGGGGTATAAATTACAGTTCCTTCGGTCACAAATATTTTGATAGTGGCATCTTTTCGAATAAAATGCTTTTTATAAACTGGTTGATTTTCAAATTTTCCAAGAAGTGAACTGATTTCAGCTTTCGTGTACTCCATTTTATCCGTTGCAGGAAATGTAATTTCTTCCGAAATCAACGAATAGTGTGGGTTCCAGTCCTGACGGTGATTCATAGCAATTCCCGAGACAGTATAAATAAATGTAATCCCAACCACCAAATAGCCAAAGTCACGATGAAGCGAACGTAGAGTTTTTCGAATGCTCATTCAATAAAAATTAATATTGCTCAAATCAGTATAACCTTCGAATAACTTGAATAAAAGTCATTTGCGAATTAATATGAAATCTGATTCTCATATGTTAAAACTGTTCCAAATTAAAACAAATTAGGCGTGACTTGCAAAGACATCGATTAGTCTTTGTTCGAAAATTAAAATTAACAGACTGTCTCTTCGGAATTAGTATTGGAAAGAATTGGTTTATTTCTAAAGGTGAAGTTCTGCGCCAACAATCCGATAGACTTCTTCAAACGTTTTTGCTTCCATAAGTTCTGATCGAAGTTTTGCGGCATCAGCAAAATCGTTGGTATATATTTTAAAAAACCGGTTAAGAATATTCATATTCTTCTTTCCACTCCAATTTTGCTCAAATAAACGCGTATGAATCAATAGTTGTGACAATTTATCCTTTTTTTCAGGAGATTGACGTTTAGGATCAAAGAACCACGGGTTATGGAAAATACCACGACCAATCATTACTCCATCGAGTTTATATTTTTCAACAAGCTCGGTTCCATGTTCCACCGAAACAACATCTCCATTTCCTAAAAATCGGGTTTTCGGATTGATCTGGTCTCGAACACGTGCACCTCTGGCAATCTCTTCCCAATCGGCCAATCCGTCCGATTGCTGCTTTTGAGTTCTTCCATGAAGAATGATCGCTGCAGGTTTGGTTTCCATCAGATGACCTATCCAGTTTTCAGTGTCGTGCGATTTTATTCCAGTCCGTGTTTTAACAGAGACCGGCAAATGAGTGGCTTCCATAGTTGCCAGAATAATTTCTTTGGCCAGAATAGGTTCATTAATTAATGCTGAACAACAACCATTTTTTACGACATTTTTAACCGGACATCCCATATTGATGTCCAAACCATCATAATCATATTCCTCAGTAATTTCGCGGGAAATTTTATAAAACAACTCAGGTTTTTTGCCCCAGATTTGTGCAATCAACCGAATATTTTTCTGTTTAAGGAGCTCTCTCTCAGATTCACTTACAACCAACCTCTCTCCTACTCTGATTTTACCTACAGGATGATTCATGCCGTCAACTGAGGTAAATTCAGTATACAGAATTTGAAGAAACTGAGGATCAGCAATACTGGCAATAACCTCACGAAAAGATGTATCGGTAACATCTTCCATGGGTGCTAATGCAAAAAATGGATTCTGAAGGGTTTCCCAGAAATTTGACATACTAAACTGAAGTTTTTTGCTCCGTACTGAATATTGATTGAGCAAAAGTATCATTTTTTATAAGCCTGAAACTTTTCCGGTATACTCTGCTATTTCCAAACTTACGATTATTTAGTAACATGTATTGCTCTTTCTCGGTCTCCGAAGCATTTTTGATATCGCAACATTCAGCCGAGCAACATTTCTCATATTTTTCGGCACATTCAGAGCACTGAATAAACAGAACATGACACATTTCATTGGCGCAATTGATATGTAAATCGCACGACTTGCCGCATTGGTGACAATGTGAGATAACTTCACCGTTTACAGATTCGCCCATACGTTCGTCAAACACAAAGTTTTTACCTATGAAATTCGATTCCATATTAAGTTGATTAATGCTACGGGCATATTCCAGAATTCCTCCATGAAGCTGATTGACATCTTTAAAACCATGGTGTTTCAAATAAGCGCTCGCTTTTTCAC
Organism: Bacteroidales bacterium; assembly: GCA_038329265.1. GTDB lineage: Bacteria > Bacteroidota > Bacteroidia > Bacteroidales > Prolixibacteraceae > Aquipluma. The sequence continues at coordinate 10,042 of JBBQMW010000129.1, forward strand.
AACGAATTCCACCTGTGCAGTAAAGCAAAACCTTTCGATCTTTCAGATCAGCAAGCATTTCGGTCACCAGCGTGATTTCTTCCCTAAAGGTATCCACCTCAGGTCGAATGGCTCCCTTGAAATAACCAACCTCCGATTCATAATGATTGCGCATATCAACAACTATATGTTCGCCTGAATTGACAAGCAAATGAAATTCTTCAGCATTTAGGTGCTTTCCAACATTGGTAACATCATATGATTGATCGTCCAAGCCATCAGCAACAAGTTTGGGACGCACCTTAATAATAAGCTTATAAAATGATTTTCCATTATCTTCAATAGCATACTTGATTGGGATCTGCCTGAAAATCGGGTAGTTATTGAGTGTCAACAAAAAGGCTTCAAAATTTTCTTCAGGAATGCTCATTTGAGCATTAATCCCTTCCCGTGCAACATAAATGCGGCCAAAGCAATTCAGCATTGCCCATGAGGAATATAAACTATTTCTGAATTCCAAAGGATTATCGATGATAAAATAACGATAAAACGAAATTGTTTTTCTAACAAATGTTTCGTTCTTCATTTGATCTTTTAAGTCATTGCTGTTTATTGTATTGTATAGATGCATCCTTTTTTATGCAAATATAAGCATTCAAAATATATTTTAAGACCTGTAAATCTTTATATGTCGAATGTATTCGTTTTAACAAAATCTAAAAACGAAAATTCAATTAGTAAATGCGAATTTTTAATATGATAGATTCAAGAATGATGATTATTCTGTGTTGTTGATTAGGGGCAATAACTTTTAGCGCAGCGTTAAAAAAGTTATTCTCGGAATCAACAGACAGGAATTATTAT
>JBBQMW010000130.1:0-10643 GCA_038329265.1 Bacteroidales bacterium
ACAAGTTATTGGGGTTTGACAGTGCCGGTCTCCAATGTGGTGAAAGCATCCGATTTTATACTCATTCATGGAAACGGTGGTGAAAATCCTGATCAGATTCAAAAACTGATCGACGATACCCGGAAAGTGGATGGATACCGCACCATGCCCGTCATTATCAACGAAGATGATCATTTCAATTTTGACCAGGAAAACAACAATTTCACAGTTTCAGTTAAAAATTATTGCTCCTGGGGGTATTTCGATTTCCGTTTCCCGGGTGAGACCGATTTCAAAGAAGGCTACCAAACAGTTCCAGTTGACTGGGGCATTCATTCGGAACGTAAAAAAGCATTTTTCAATAAAGTCAAGGAAATTACTGGCGGTATAAACAGAAATCAGAAACAAAACTAACGATGCTGAAAACTCAAAATATATTGCTTGGAGCTTCGATCATGGGTTTTTCCATGGGCGTTTATGCCCAGAAACCAGCCACAACTGCAAAAACTTGATCGCGATAAATTGGATAGAATACCCTTTAAATACAGAGCATTCTGTCGTAGAATTTTTACTAATCGATCTGAAAGGAAACCTAATTGAAAATCAAAAAATCGAAAATTTGCAATCTCTCGCCTTAAAACTAAACTGGTCGCTCAACCACAAACTGGCTTCAGGAGAATACTGCTTGATTATGCAACAGAATTGATTAAAAGTATCGGAATGCAAACTGATTAAATCGAATTAAAATGTTCGGAAATGATGTCTTGACTTTTTTTAATTTAAACACAATGTGTTAGGAATCATAAATTAATACTTACTTTTGCCCTACTAACTACTAAATTCATAATCCATGAAAAATTTTTCTATACTTTTTGCATTGGGCAAATACAAAATTGTTGCCTTCACTTTGCTTCTTACCATCCTCTTTTTTAGTTCCTGTACCCAAGAACCAACGCTTTGGAAAGTCGATTCTGTCAATCAGGTGGCCAGCGATTACATCAAAACCCATGAGGAATACTCTGAGTTTGCGAAACTGGTTGAAATGACCGGACTTGAAGCTCTTTTGGGTATTCGTGGCCCCTACACGATCATGCTTCCAACTAACGATGCCATGTTTGCTTATTACAAGGAAAAAGGCAAAACTGGTTTAACCGATTTTGATGATGCGACTCTTCAAACTTTGGTTCGGAATCACCTGATAACCAATGAAATTTCTACTGGTGATATTGGCCTTGGAGCACTACGTGACACCAATGCTATTGGCGATTTTTTAGTGACTGAATTTGAAGGCTCTGATATCATCCTCAATAAATATTCGAAAATTATCGACCGGGATGTTCGCCTTGCCAATGGGTATGCACATGCCATAGATCACGTTCTTGACCCCATTAAAAAGGACCTTTATACCATGATGTCGGAAAATCCTGCCTTTAAAATATTTTCAGAAGGGCTGAAACTCACAGGAATTAAAGACACCCTGCAACTTATTTCATTTCCTTACGGAAACCGGACTGCACGTACCCGTTTTACTTTGCTTGCAGTACCAGATTCACTTTATCAGCGAAAAGGGATTAATAACATTGATGATCTGATTAAATGGACCGGTGCAAATCCTGATAGTTTAACTTACCTGAATAATCCATTTTATCGTTACATCGAATACCATTGTCTCAACGGAACCCATTATCTCTCCGACTTAAATTCACAGTTGTACCCGATATTATCGCACGACAATAATGTATCGATGACTGTAGACACCGATTACAAAATCAACTATATCTCTAAAACAAAGAAGTATACCGGTTTCTATGTCCCACAATCAAATGTTCCTGCAAAAAACGGAGCGATCCATGTCATTAACAATTTACTACCTGTGATTGAACCCGAGCCTAGTGTGTTTATACAGGAAACTACTGATTATTTTGACATTCAGCAAGGTGATTATATCGGGAAATACTATATGAAGTGGTCTGGAGCCAATGGTCAAACTACTTTTAAAAACATCAAATGGGAAGGTGACTACCTGCTTTATTACTACAAACCAAATCATGGGAGAACTCCGATTGCCCACAATGATGCTCTCTCTATGCTTGGATTCTGGACCATCGAAATCACTACAGAAAAGATCATGAAAGGTCATTATGTTGTGACTGCCAACATCTGGACCGGAGGTGATGACCTTCCAATCTTTGATGCCTATATCGATGATGTTCGTGTTGCGGCTAACCTGAATGCCCGATTATCGGCAACCAAAATGGATTTTGGTGAACAGATCTGGACAAAAACCGAGACTCATAAAGTTAAACTGGTTTGTACCGGTTGGGGAGTCGTGTTCTGGGATACCGTAGTCTTTACCCCGAAGTAATATTACATCCGTTTAATAAATCGCACGGTCTGACGATCTTTTCCGGCTGTAACTGTCATAAAATACATTCCCGGAATCAAATCACCGATTTGGATGATTTGATTCCGGGTTTTAAATGAACCTGATTTTAACAATTCTCCGGTGATACTGCGAACTTCGAATGATAGTACTTCTGAATTATCATTTAAACTAAAAATGTTGATTTGGTTTGTTGCCGGATTCGGAAAAACACGTACAAGCTCATCATGATTACTTTTGATTGACACAGCCTGAGTAATATCTATCTTATCAACCAGTAACATTGACCCAAAATAATCAGCAGTGATGTAATTGTCGTTAGCAGTGGCTGCTGTCATATCCATCGACCCAATAAAGTTTTCCCGGGCTTTTGTCTCATCATTATCACAATATGCAATCGAAAAACCCATCAATTTCTTGGCTGTAAGCTTTACGCGGCTTGCTTCCGGATTACTAATTGCAAACTTCGAATTATAAACTTTGATGGCCATTTCCCACAGGTAAGTGTGTGTCCCAATGGTGTCCATTAAAACTTTCAGGTTGTTCTTGTAATTCACTCCTTTTCCTGAGGCATCCATGTCAATGGCGTCATACTTGGTGCTCACATGATAGGCAAAGGCATTGTTGTTTTTCAAATGGTCGCCTTTCGAGCGATCCTCATCCAGAAAAACCTCCAGACAATCGTCGTCCCACCAGTTTTCAAGTGGATTGGCATAATCATCCGAAATCATATTGTCAATAACTTCGACTAATATATAAAGGTAATCGCTGTCCCACGCCACTTTAAATTTACCCGCAAAATCGCCAGCAGCCATCTTTCCATTATATGTAGGAAGCCAAACCTTACTTATCGGATGCCAATTAGTTTTCGACCACACGACATCACTGTCAGAACCATCAACGACTACCGGGTCAATACTTTTGACAACGAAAATCGTATCCTTTTGGGTTTGAGCGAATGAGTTTATTGAGAATAGAATAAGGAGGAAAGACAAAAATTGGTAGCGAAAATTCATAAAGATTATCCTTTAAAATAAATTAAAAACTTTGAGAGTGAGCTTAAAACTTCGTCCATTTGCCGTTCGCCAAACTAGAAATTCCCTCATCGGTTCCAAACCAAATTGAACCGTCAACATCGGCAGCAACCGCATTCACTTTGTTCGAAATCAAACCATCTTTGGTGGTATAACTTGTCCATGTTGTGTCAATGCTCATATGGAGTTTAGATACTCCTTTGTGAGTACCAAACCAGATATTTCCTGAACCGTCTTTGGCAATAGCATAAACTGTATCGCAAATAAGTCCGTCAGTTCTGGTAAAAGTAGACCAGCTCTCTTTAGTGTATTCACTTGAGTGGTGTGCAACCCCTTTATCTGTTCCGTACCATTGGCAAGTATCATTGTAAACAATCATGGAGTAAATCGTATCCGATGGAAGACCATTGGCCCATGGTTTATTTAAGGTAGTCGCTCCTGAAATTGCATCAGTATATTTAAACTTCGAAATACCACCTCCCTCTGTAGCAGCATAAACAAAACCATTTTTAGCAGTCGAAATTGCACTAATCTTATATTTAGACAAAATTTCTCCATCGCCTTTCCTTCCAAGGTATTTATCCCATGTAGTGCCTTTGAATATTGATAAACCAACCGACGTTCCAAAATATTTCACATTGTTGGCATCAACACCAATAGCTGAAATATTATCATCCATAATTCCTGAATTCGCTTTTTTATAATTCAGAACCGAAATTGATGTAGCTCCAAACTCAAACGAAGACGCTCCAACATTACTTGCAAGCCATAATTTACTGATCCCGGTTGCAGCATCAAAAGCTAAATCGGCAATCGGATCGGTTTTCGGGCCTTTATTATCTTTAAAAGTTGTCCATTTGGCGCCATCATAACTTACAACACCTTTTTCGGTAGCAAACCACTTTACACCGTCCTTATCAATTACAATCTTGTTGATCACCTTCGATGGCATTTGGAATGGCTCATCAATGGGTTCATCGTTATTATCACAGCTTATAAACAAGCCGAATATAGTAGTCAGCGCAATTATTCTGAGAAATTTAAATTGTTTCATAAAACGAGTTTTTAATACTATTCTTTCCTTTAAGTTTTAACTTTCAATTGATTGCACGAATCAAATGTGCGAAGTTTCCTATCTTCTGTTACAAACTACTTTTTCAGATCCGACCAATTGACCGGAATTCTTATCGGTCAGTTTAATCAGGTAAATTCCTTTGGGTAATGTTGATCCGCTTTGCGAAGTGCCGTTCCAATTATACGATTTACTCATCTCGGTTTTAAAAACCATCTCTCCTGAAGTATTATAAATATTTAGATTCAACCGATTATTGCTGCGTGCCTCAATCCGGACACTTTCGGTAAATGGATTCGGATAAGACTTAAATTCGGATACCTGCGTTACTGGCTGATTACTTGTCAGAACAGATTTATAGGAAATGAGTTCGATACCATTTCCAGTACCCAGATTCCGTGTGTATTGCTTGTCGGTGGCATTGTTCCAGTGTTCATGAACTCCTAAACTCGACGCCATTTCGGTACCATCGCCTTCAGGATCGTAAATAATTCCTTTCGCCCAATTCTTCTTGTCTGCGGCCTGGTGCAAATAATCGTCTACCGCCGGAAAGAAAGGTCTGTTTTTAAAGGCAGTGTTTACTTTAGCTTCAGCACGTAAAAAGTCGATACAAACCGATTCAAGTGCCACATCATCCTGTGACAAGAACAGTGAATTTGGCCAATCGTTATTAAATGGTGCAGATTTCCATTTAACACCCCGGTCAGTTGCCTCAATACCACCCCATAATCCATCAACAACGAAAAGAACTGTGTTCCCACCCAATTTCTCATGTCCCATCAGATCGGTCAGAACCCTGTACATTCCGTAATTTACTCTCGAAGTACCATCAATAACATCATTATCCTGGGCAGTATTTATCAACCCATCGTGCAGGTGAAATGAGCCCCAGTCACCATTATGCGAACCATGCGAACCGAAATGCAGTTTGGCTCCTAAAGTAACTCCTCCACGGGCATGAGCTTTTAATGCTGCGATGTTGATCAGGTAATTGGCATTGTACATTTCGTTGCATAAAGCATCAGAAATCGCATCGGGCATATCGCTTCCGCCATCAGAGTAGTAAATTGCATCAGTATGCCAACCCGAAATCCGAGTCCGGCCCAATGAGGTTTTATTGTCTTTATCGAGATATTTAACATTGGGATATTTTGCATGAAGCACATCATACAAATGTTTGTAAAGGTGTGTCATTGGCTCACTTACGTATATCTTTTCCTGAGGAATTCCGCATGAGTCAACCAATTGTGTAAGCATGGCCAATACGGTGAATGGAGTTGTTTCAGCAATTGGAGAGGATTCTTTTACCGACAAATCGGATGTATTAATGGCCCAGCCGGCTTGACCGTTATTCACTTTAATAAATATCGTTTCTCCGGTTACATATCCTGAAGGAGTACCGGTTTTTTTTGCATTGAAATTCTGAAAAATTGCATCCCAGCCTTCCTTCACAGTTTTTTTACCTGAAAGTTTTTTGATGGAATTATTGAGCATCTTGTTAATAGTATCCTGATTGTTATTTTTTGCCTGAAAGAAACAGTCTGAAAGGCTTGTATTTGGACAACTTTCGTTGGTGGCCGATTTGTTCCACTCCCAAACCACGCGACCGGGGAAAATCCCTTGCCCCACACCCATCGGATTGTTTGGACCATCAGGTAACTCAGAGTTAACCAGGTTGTTGTTTGCGATAGATTGTTTCGCATCGTTGAAATTGAAAGCGACAATAATTGCCAAAAACCCAATAAACGCAACAGAAGCAGCCAAATAACGGGCTTGCTTGAGGTTAGACCATGTTCGTTTAAACAGCATCACTGATCCTCCCAAAGCGAGTAGGTAAATGACAAAGCCTGACATGATTGGAGCGGCAGCTTTCATACAAGGATAGCCTGCACGTGAAGGTTTTGGAATCACACGCATTAAAAACCAAACAGTCGAGCCAATTCCTACAATAATAAAGGCCAGTTTCGTTTGACTTATCGATTTGAAAAATATTTGCATTCGATTAAACATGAACATAGATTATGGTTGGTTACAAATTATTTTTTCAGTCCACACGATTTCCCCTGAATTTATTTCGGTCAGCCTGATCAGGTAAATTCCCTTTGGAACTTTTGATCCAATTTGAGAAGATCCATTCCAGGTGTATGATTTATTCATTTTGGTATTAAAAATAAGCTGACCCTTCAGATTATAAATATTCAGGTTCAGACCCTGCTCGTTTCCTGCATCAATTCGGATGTGATCAACAAAAGGATTTGGAAATATCTTGAAATCAGCCACGTTCTTTCCGGAAATGGCAGTGGTAATTTCACTCGCATAATTATCCGAAGCAAGTGAAGAATATTTCACCAACTCAATGCCATTTCCTGAACCCAGATTGCGGCTGTATTTCATCTCAGTTGCATTGTTCCAGTGTTCGTATACGCCTTGACTTTTCATAAGTGTTCCATCATTTTCAGGATCGTATTGAATATCTTTTGGCCATTTTGCCGGATCGGCAGCCTGCTTCATATAATCATCCACCCCTGTCATATATGGGTATTTTTGATCTGCCGGTTTTGATGCATATTCAGTAAGTAAGAAATCGAATCCTACCGATTCAATGGCTACCGCATCTTGCGACATAAAAATGGAAGATGGATAATCATTGTTAAACGGAGCCATTTTCCATTTTTCCAGAAACCCTTCCCAACTTCTTCCGGCCCAAAGTCCATCGACTATATAAAGCAAGGTTTTCCCACCTAATTCCTCATGTCCGATATAATCAACGAGATGTCGAAACTGATCAGTTTTCGTATTATTTTGAGGGAAACAATAGTGCATATACCCGGCTGATTGCCCGGCGGGCGAATCACCTTCATGCAGTACCGATCCCTGATGGTTTTTTGCAGCAAGCGTGATACCTGCCGAGTCGTGTGATTTTAAACACGGAATATTAATGAAATAGGTTGCATTCACGTAATGTTGCGGGATTGAAGAAGTTTCTTGCCCATCAGAAAACTGTAGCAATTGCGATTCAGAAGGTTTGGTTTGTTCTCGGCCGCTACCTCCAACTCCATCCACATAATGAACATCCGGGTAAACGGCGTGGCATTTGTTGAAATAATCGTTCCTGAATTTCCGGTAACTATCACCAATCCAAATATCTGCCTGAGGAACTCCGACCACTTCAATGAGTTGATGTAGAATTGCCAATACCATCTGAGGAGAGGCATCCATTCGTTTTGGATCTGTAGTAGTAGGATTAACAGCAGAGTTGGTCAGGTTAATCTTAATTGCAAACTTTTCGCCGGCTGTATATCCCACCAAACCTTTGTCATGTTTTGAATTAAAATATTTAAAAATTCCATCCCAGGCTTCTTTAACATTTGATTTTCCACCAATTCTTCGTATTCCGGAAGCAAGCATGGAGTCTACCAATTGCTGATTGCAGTTTTTATCCTGCGCCCAAAAATCACTGGAAGTATTGGCCATGATTGAGTCCGTTGCTTTGCGATCGTGAACCCAAACCACCCGTCCGGGGAAAATTCCCTGAGCGACACCAATGGGTTCATTGGCCTTGAAATAGGAAGCATCGACGATTGAGAATTGGCTGCTGGGAGCCAACCCCTGAAAAGAGAACAGTAGCGAACCAACAAACACAACTCCAAGTGCTCCTTTCAGCAGAAATAACCTTCCCTTTTCTTCTTTGAAAAGGTAAATTGTTGAAGCAAGTCCGATCAGGTAGAGAACAAATGCTGACATAAATGGAGCTGATGCTTTCATACAGGGATAGGAGGCTCTGCTGGGTTTGGGGATTACTCGGATCAAAAACCAAATTGTTGAGCCAACGCCAAATAAGTAAAAGGCAAGTTTGGCAGGTTTAATTGATCCAAGATATTTTCTGATTTGATCTTTCATCATGTTGGATTTTAGATAGTTTAGACAAAAAACACTTTATTACACAAGCAAAAAAGTCGTTAAAGATATTGATTTTACTGCTCCTAATCAGTATCTTGAATCGATTTATTCAAAATGAAATATTCCAGAACACTATTTCATCAGGAATGAAAAATCATCTTTCTGATTCAATTCAACCGGATTTGTTCCTTTCTTGAAAATTCGGGCATTACGATTCCCTATCAATCTAATATTCTCATTGTCAACATGAAACATGGTTCCTTCGCGTAAACCTACCACATACACTTCAGGATTAATTTCCAAAAACTCTTCGATACGCTGCTCGCGGGTTTCACCTCCATGGCCTTCCGGATTGGTATCGAGGTAATGCGGATTGATCTGGAAAGGCACCAGCCCGGTCGTGTCAAAACCTTTTGGATCAATGATGGGCATATCGTTGGTCGTCCTCAATGTGGGGCAAGCCACGTTCGAACCGGCACTCCAGCCTATGTATGGAGTTCCACCCAATACTTTTTCGCGGATGCATTCCATCAACCGATTATCGTGTAGCATTCGAACCAGTTGCCAGGTATTTCCACCACCTACAACAATCACTTCAGCTTGATTCACTGCCTCCACCGGATCATCAAAATGATGAATACTTTTGACCTGAAAACCCAGTTCAGCAAATCGTTCAGCAACTTTCTGCTCATACAATCCAAACGAAAAAGTAACTGCCGCATAAGGGATGAATAAAACCGTTAAAGGTTTGTCGCCTAAAAATCTCTTGATCTCGTGTTTGGGATAGTCCAGATAGGCTTCACCCGGCATGGTTGAGTTACTGATTAGCAAAAGTTTCATCGTTTATGTTTTAAAATTAAGTGGTTTCGGCCAAATTTAGTTCAAAATATCTCATTCGCCCAAAAACAATTTGATTATTCAAACATTAAAAAAGGTTTATCCAAAATATTTACACATATTTAAACTTGAAATTATATTGTTGTCCGGTAAATTTTTTCCAGCCACAATAGGCAAGATTTAAATTACTCAAATCGAAAACGATAAGGAGACTAAAAATGACTAAAGATCTATTAGATAAAAATCAGAACAATGATGTATTAATTGTTGATGATTCCGACGAAAATGCCAAATTTTTATCTGCGATTTTAATCGCTGATGGTTATTCTGTTCGTCAGGCCAGTAGTGGCGAAATGGCCTTAATGAGCATCAAAGCGCAATTGCCAGGGATCATCCTTCTCGATATTATGATACCCGAAATGGATGGTTTCGAAGTTTGCCGTCAGATAAAAGCTAATCCGGCTACCTGTAATATTCCGGTTATTTTCATTAGCGCGCTGGTTGATGAACAATCTAAATTAAAAGGGTTTGAACTTGGGGGTGTTGATTTTATTACGAAACCTTTCCGAAAAGTAGAAGTACTTGCCAGAATTAAAAACCATATCCATTTGGCACAAATACGCTTCCTGCTGGAGCAGCAAACCATCGAGTTGAAAGAGTCGAACAATCAGCTTCAGACTGAGGTTGCCCGGCGAAAGAAAGCTGAAAAAGATTTAGGGAATAGGATTGCTGCTTTAACTCAGCCTTTGGAAGATGGGAAAGGGATTGATTTTAGCGAACTGTTTGATCTTCCAGAAATTCAAAAGCTGCAAGATCAATTTGCCGATGCTTTTTGCTTAGCCTCCATTATTACACAGCCGGATGGAACACCAATAACCAAACCCAGTAATTTTTGCAGATTGTGCAACGATATTATTAGGGATACCGAAATAGGATTAAAAAATTGCATGTACTCCGATTCGGTTTTGGGAAAACACAATCCGAATAATCCGGTCATTCAACCTTGCCTGAGTGGTGGTTTGTGGGATGCCGGTTCGAGCATTACTGTTGGCGGATTGCATGTGGCAAACTGGTTGATTGGGCAGGTTCGCGACGAAAGTCAGAATGAACAGGAACTGAGAGAATATGCCAGAAAAATAGGAGCCGATGAACAGGAATTCATGAAAGCCTATTCGGAGGTCGCATCAATGTCAAAAAATCAATTTCGAAAGGTTTCGGAAGTTTTGTTCACCATGTCGGGGCAACTCTCTCGAATGGCCTACCAAAACATTCAGCAAGCGCGCTTTATTAACGAGCGAAAAAAGGCCGAACATGCATTGTTTGAAAGCGAAGAAATGATGCGCAATTCGCAATCTGTGGCACATATTTGTTCCTATTCAACAAATCTGAATGTAAATGAAATAGGAACAAGCTTTTGGAAATGCTCTCCGGAATTTTA
>JBBQMW010000131.1:0-10603 GCA_038329265.1 Bacteroidales bacterium
GGAGCTGGCAGGTGGGGATGATTCCAATCCAAACCTTGGTCCATTGAATACCTATGGAAATTGCATTCCGATTTCTTCACCTTATCCATATGCGCAACACTTAATTACTTCCACCGAAACCTGGAATAGTACAACTTCCGAATGTGGCGATGTAATCGTTAAGAATGGTGGCAACCTAACTGTAACTGGTGCAACTGTCAATCTGGAGCGCAATGCTACATTTTCGGTTGAAATTGGAGGAGTTTTAACTTTAAATAGTGGAACAATTCAATAATAAAAGACATGAATAAAATCCTAAAGTATTGTCTGATTGCTTTTTATTTATCATTATCATGCAACCTTTTTGCTCAAGGCTTCATTTCTGAAGCAAAGCTCTGGAGATATGGAGCAAAGATTTTTTCAGAGCCTTGTTGTGGCCATCGCAATGATGCCTTTAAGTTTATGGGAGATTCAATTATTGATGATACTGCTTATGTGAAGCTCTATACTACTACTGATGAATTTCTTGGGAAATGGCAGTTAGATGGATTGTGGCGGGAAACAAATGATATGAAAATATATACTCGCGATTTATTTTACCAAACAGAAGAATTATTGTACGATTTTTCTCTTGTTGAAGGCGATACGTTTAATGTAGGATTTGCCACATTAAAAGTTGACTCTGTTCTCACTAAACTATGGGGTGGCAAATTACGCAAACACTGGTATCTTTACCCTGTCCATGCCGTAGGGGATACTATCAGGGAGTGGAATAAAACATTATGGATAGAAGATGTGGGCCAAATTAATTATTTTCCTTCCAATGTCGGTACAAATTATGGTGCGAAACTATTTCTTCTATGTTTTGACGAAAACAACCAACAAATTTACCATAATCCGGAATACAATACCTGTTTCTATACTTCATTAAATGATATTCCAAAACCGGAGAAAGGATTTAAAGTTTACCCCAACCCGGTTTCAGGAGAATTATTTGTACAGATGAACTCACCCATTGGCAAGCCATACACCCTCGAATTGTACTCCATAAAAGGAGAACTGATCAGAACCGAATGTTTGGAAGCGGGCAGTATGCTATGCCGGATTGACACCGGTTCGCTCCGAAATGGAATTTATATTCTGCGGCTTATTTCAGATTCGGGCAATTATGATGAAAAGGTGATTGTGAAAAAATAATGCAAATAGTAAAAGGATTTCATCTTTCAAAAAGAGATGGAATCCTTATTATAACTTCCTTCCTCAGCTTATCGTGCGGTTACCAAGTAGCTCCGAAAGATCCTTCAATACCTTTTTCAGATTCATATACTGATTCATGTATTCCATCGTTTTTTCAGCATCATTACCTTTGTTGGCCTCATTAATCTCATGTTCAATCTTTTTGAGCAGCATCTTCACGTTTTTCAGTTTGTATTCCTGAATCAGTTTCGGGACCAGAAAGGGCAACAATTCCGTTTCGCTCTCGATAAACGCACCAGCTTTGCTCCACCGCTTGCTCTCTGTATATTTCTCCGACAGCAAATTACTGGCATATTGACTGATTTCCGCATCAGGATTTTGGGTAAACTGTTTGATCGGATCAAAAGCCTTGTTGTCCACATTTTCTTCCATCGTCTCCAAAATCGACCTGACCCGGTGATTCACCGAAATCAGTCCATCATTCTGCAACTCCGACAAAACGTAATATCCAACCGTGTACGAAGTTACCTCATGAGTTTCATCATCCTCCATTTTAAAAGCTTCCTCGTGAAAATACTTCAGTAGAATACGCATGATTTCACGCTCTTCAGTCTCGAAAGGATTAACAGCTTTCCTTTCTGAAGCCGCAATCGCAGGTTTCGAGGACTGAATCTGAATTTCCTGAAGTTCTTTCCGGGTGTGGTCTTCCGATTGTTTGTTTTGGATTTTCCGGATTTCAGAATATAAAACTGCTTCCTGAACATCCATCAAACGGCTGCATTCCTTGATGTATATGGTTCGCGTGATGGTGTCGGGAATAACCGAAATGGAGTGCACAATTTCATTAACCAACTTTGCTTTCGAAACCGGATCGTTTTCAACGGACCCCATCAGCAATTGCGTTTTGAACTTGATGAAGTCTGTTTCGTTCTTTTTGATGTAATCGGTCAACTCACTGGCGCTCATCGATCGGGCAAACGAATCGGGATCTTCGCCACGGGGCAGCGGCAGAACTTTTACGTTGATGCCTTCTTCCAAAACCATGTCGATTCCACGTAAGGATGCCTTTATTCCTGCATCATCGCCATCGTACACAATGGTAATGTTGGGCGAAAACCGTCGAATCAGCCTGATCTGGTCAATGGTCAGCGATGTTCCGGAAGAAGCCACTACATTCTCGATTCCAGCCTGGTGAAACGACAGCACATCGGTGTAGCCTTCAACCAGATAACATTTATCAAGGCGTGTAATATCGCGTTTGGCCTGATAAATTCCATACAATGTTCGTCCTTTGTGGTAGATATCCGACTCAGGAGAATTGAGGTATTTGGCCACTTTTTTATCGTTGGTCAGCGTTCGTCCGCCAAAGGCAATTACCCGGCCGGCCACATTGTGAACCGGGAAAATTACCCGGCCACCAAACCTGTCGCGCACCCAGTCGTCGCGTTTAATGGTCAGCCCGGTCTTTTCCAGAAACTCCATTTTGTAGCCTTCCTTTTCGGCGGCTTTTGTAAACAGATCTTTCCCGTCGGGACAAAATCCAAGCTCAAATTTGGTAATAATGTCGTCGCGAATTCCTCGTTCGCGCAGGTAACTGAGACCAATGGTGCGGCCTTCATTCTCTTTCAGCAAATAGCGGCTAAAATACTTTTGCGCAAAAGCCGACACGATCATCATGCTCTCGCGTTCGTCTTTCAGTTGTTTTTCTTCCTGCGATTCTTCCTTTTCCTCGATTTCAATGTGAAACTTTTTGGCCAGCCACCGCAAGGCATCCGGATAACTGAGTTGTTCGAGCTCCATGACGAAATTCACCGAGTTTCCGCCTTTTCCGCAGCCAAAGCATTTAAAAATTCCCTTGGCAGGCGAAACTGTGAATGAAGGTGTTTTTTCATTATGGAAAGGGCACAATCCCAATTGGTTGACACCCCGTTTTTTGAGTGTGACAAATTCCGAAACAACATCCGAAATGTTTGCTGCGTCTAATATTCGCTCGATGGTAGAAGGATCAATCATTGCTGCAAATGTAAAAATTTAATCCTGAAACGATGGTTTATTGCCAACCCGACTTTCTTAAAAGTCAGCAATCAAAAATATTCTGTCTCCAATCAATTCTGTAACATTTGGTACATTCGGATGTCGCCGAAGGTGTTAATTTTGCAGCGATCCCAAAAGAATCCAATGACCAGAAACAAAATACTAAAAACACTCCGGAAGTTTCACAAATGGCCGGGAATCGTGATCACCCTGTTCGTAATTCTGTTTTCAGTCTCCGGAATATTCATGAATCACCGGAGCCTGTTTTCGTCCATCGATATCAGCCGCTCATGGCTGCACGCCGATTACAGTTTTCAGAACTGGAACAAGGGTGCAGTAAAATCGGTTTGTTGGCTAAGTCCCGATTCAGCATTGGTTTACGGGAATATTGGCATTTGGCTCAGCACCGATCGGTTTAAAACTTTTCAGGATTGGAATGCTGGATTTCCATCAGGAATCGACAACCGGAAAGTTTCCAAAATTCTTAAGACTTCGGATGGGAAACTGTTTGCCGGAACTTATTTCGGACTGTTTCTGTATTCCGAACTGAACCAGCAATGGCAAAAGGTCCAACTTCCGGTTTCCGAAGAACGGATTACCGATTTAATTATGACGCAAAACGAGTTGCTGGTCCAGACCCGTTCACTTTTGCTGAAAACAGCTGATGGAAAATCGTTTCAGCCGATTGTTTTGCCCGCACCCGAAGGTTATAATGGGAAGGCAAGCTTATTTAAAACATTGTGGTTGCTGCACAGTGGCGAATTGTGGGGCACAGTAGGAAAATTGGTAGTCGACTTGTTTGGCTTGGCCATTCTAATTATTTCACTCACCGGACTCATGCATTTCATTTTTCCAAAATGGCTGAAACGCAGGAGAGAAAAGAAAAAAAACAATGCGGGTTTGGTAATCGTCCGAAATGCCAATTTGCAGTGGCACAACCGGCTGGGCTGGATTTTTATTCCATTCCTGATTCTGGCAACAATCACTGGCATGTTTTTGCGCCCGCCACTTTTGATTGCCATTGCCAATTCGGTAGTTTCGCCCATTCCCGGTACTGTTCTTAGTTCTCCAAACCCATGGTACGACAAACTTAGGCGGGTTGTTTACGACGAGCAGCAGCAAATTTTCTTATTCTCAACAAACGATGGAATTTTCTTTACCAACAATAATTTTCAGCAACCGATGAGGCGTCTCATCAACGAACCACCCGTGAGCGTGATGGGTTGCAATGTGTTGGAGCAGAAAGCAGAAAACACTTATCTGGTGGGTTCGTTCAATGGCCTATTCCTCTGGAATCCTTTTTCAGGACAAATATTCGATTATCTCTCCGGAAATCCATACGAAGCGCCGCAAGTGATGGGACCACCCGTTTCGAATGACATGATTGATGGATGGTTTACCGATCCGTCGGGAAATGAGTTCTATTTCGATTACAATCATGGAGTTCTGCCCATTCGGAACGACAGGCAATTTGGAGAAATGAGTTCTGAGATCATCGGCAAAAGTCCGATATCGTTGTGGAACCTTTCGCTCGAAGTGCACACCGGACGCATCTTTGAGCCGATTTTAGGCATGTTCTACATTCTCTACGTTCCACTTGCCGGAATTTGTATTTTGGTAGTTTTGATCAGCGGATTTTTTATTTGGTGGCTCGGATTTAGAAAAACGAAAAAAGGCATTCGTCATCAGGTAATGAAACGGGTCATTTAATAGTCAATTATTGTCATTCAGATCTCCATATACAAACATTGACGCGAAGCAAATGACCGATAATGACAATTTTTAAATGACTAATGACTTTTTCCTATCATTCAATCGTCTTCAGAAATCCCGGGGCTTTGCGGTGTTTGGTGGCTTGTTCGTAGGCGTATGCCAATTTGATTAAAGTTCCTTCGCTCCATGCGCGGCCGAAGAAGGAAATACCGACCGGTAAATTGTGGACATATCCCGCCGGAATTGAAATGTTTGGATAGCCCGAAATAGCTGCCGGTTCCGAACTTCCACCTAAAAAATGGTCGCCGGTTACCCAATCTATCGTCCATGCCGGCCCATTGGTAGGCGCAATCAAGGCATCAAGCTGATGTTCATCCATCAATTTGTCAATTCCTTCCCGGGTCATTTTTTGCGATTTTTTCAGCGCGTCCAGATAAACAGGGTCGTTCAATCCTTCCGCTTTCTCAGCAGCTTCAACAATTTCCTGAGCAAACCATTTCATTTCTGTGTCAGCATTCTTTTGGTTGAATTCAATAAGTTCAGCCAAAGACTGAATTTTTACACCTGATCGGGTTTTCAGATAGGCGTTTAAATCTGCTTTAAATTCGGAGATTAGCACCTGCCATTCGAGGTCTCCCCATTCCTGACGATTTTCAAATTTTAGATTCCCGATGATTGTTGCTCCACTATTTTTCAAGATTTGAATGGCATCGTCCATCAGTTTCTCCACTCCGGAATGAAATCCAAAAAAGTCGGAGGCAATGCCAATTCGTGCATTTTTTAATCCATTCGCGTCAAGATACTGCGAATAATCCTGATTTTTTTCGGCCAGCAATCCCAATAAAATTGCAGCATCGGTAACCGTCCGGGTCATTGGACCTGCGGTGTCCTGCGAATGCGAAATCGGAATAATCCCGTCGCCACTCCATAAGCCAACCGTTGGTTTAATACCTACAATCCCGTTAATTCCTGAAGGACAAACAATCGAGCCATCGGTTTCGGTACCAATTCCGATCGCACACAAATTGGCCGAAACAGCAGCCCCGGTACCTGAACTTGAACCGCAGGGACTTCGATCCAGACAGAATGGATTTCGCACCTGTCCGCCTCTTCCACTCCATCCGCTCGACGATTTGGTTGAACGGAAATTAGCCCATTCGCTTAGGTTGGTTTTACCCAGCAGAATGGCGCCTGTTTCGCGTAATTTGCTAACGATAACGGCATCATCCGGAGCATGGCCTCCAGCCAATGCCAGCGAACCAGCCGTTGTTTGCATCCGATCGCCGGTATCAATATTGTCTTTAATCAGCACCGGAATTCCATGCAAAGCGCTTCGGATTCTTCCCGACTTCCGATCTTCATCCATCTGCCGGGCAATAGCTAAAGCTTCTGGATTGATTTCAATGACCGCGCGCAATTCAGGCCCGGTGGTGTTGAGTTGGTCAATTCGGGTTAGATATTTCCGGGTTATTTCTTCGGATGTTAGTTTTCCGGAACTCATTTTTTCCTGAAGTTCAGCGATGGTGACTTCGTTGAGTTCGAAATCATTATAATTTGGTTGCGTTTTATCGATTGGCGTTGATTGAACACATGAACTCAAAGGAGCGATTACCATTGTTCCGCCTGCTATTGCTGCGGTTTTAAAGAAGTTTCGGCGTTTCATAAGGTTTGGCATGAAATTGAAACGACAATTTAAGAAAAGTTCCTGACACTTCAGCAAACTTAAAAAGTCAGGGCTTCATACAATTGAAACCCTGACTAATTCAGCTAGTACCAATTTGCAAGTAGCACTAGCGGGGGAGCGGAAAAGGATTCCATCACTGATTCATATGAAAGAATGGATGAAATCCCTAAAAACTATTGTTTGACTACCAACCTTCCGCTGAGAACCTCTTTCTCAATTTTGACCCTGACCATGTAAATTCCATCCTTCCTTCCCGAAGTATTGATGTTTTGTTTCGTGCCTTTTACTTTCTGTGCATTGACTTTCTGGCTTTGCATTGCATCGTATATTTCCATATCCCACTCGGGTTCTTTTAAGGGTTTTTCTGTGGATGTGCTAACCAACTCAACTGTCGCCTCACTGATTGTTGGGTTAGGCGAAATGGCTAGGCTATAGGTTTGATAGACGTAAAGTCCCGTAACAAAATGTGGTCCATATCCAGCTCCGGTACAAGCATTTTTTGCCTGTACAATTACCTGATAAGTGCCTGGATTATAAAAGGCAATATCAATGGTACTTCCACCATTATAAAAGACCGTATTTCCATTTAATGGATTTAGAGTCCAATTATAACTGGTAGCTGCAGCAAGTATACTTACAAGGTCAGCATGATAAGTTGCCCGCTGATTATTGGGTGTAGATAAAGGGCCTGTAATACTTTTTATTACCGGTCCGCCTATCCAAACTTCATTTTCTGCTGTAAAAGACTCACCGCTAATAGGCATGGTAAATGTATAGGTTATTTTGCCTAAACCATTTACGCCAGATGCCCTGACAATATTGGCAATTTTTCCGGTCCCTTTGGTTGCGCCACTAAATAAGCTGGTTGGAGTAAGCGCCCAACTTATATTTGTAGCTGCAGGATCAACATCCATAGTTGCTGTTCCGGTTGAACAAATAATTGTAGGGCATGTGATTTGGGGGGCAAGGAAGAATTGCTTGACTTTGACATAATCGAAATAAGATGTTTGTGGAGTGACTGGAGAAATCGCTTGTCCCAATATATTGTATGGTTGTAAAATTTGTTGGCTAAGAAATACATTAAGGTTAAATTCAGGAAACCAACTTTTTCATGTTACTGAGCAAATTTGCCCAGTATTAAGAATTTCATGCTTCAAGTTTCCATCAACATAATAAGATATTTTAGTTGGAGTCCTGATACATTTAAAAACGTGATATGAATTATTTGCATTAAAGGAGTATTTTATATGATCTACCGTATGAAATTCTGAATGGGCACAATCGGATGTTGGGTGATAATGATGAATATTATGCTCTAAATAATCACCAATACCTCCACAGAAATTTTCTGCTATATCTATTTCATTAGCATAACTTCCAGGTGGACAAGGTGTGCCATCACCTCCAATCATCCAGAAAGCTGGCCAGGAGCCATCCCCTTGTGCATATTTAGCTCGGCATTCAAAAATACCATACGGAAATGGAACCAATGAGGCAACCTCAGCACCAGCATAATTCCCTTGGTATGAACCTGCAGTACAATTAGGACAACTAACCATCGTTAATTCAAGATTATCATTTTGTACTCTCAATGTAGCGGGTATATCTTTAAGTAATCCAATACCGCGTTTATAGGCATTTTCGACTCGCCATTTAGTTCTGTCTAAACTAGTTCCGATAAAATTATCAACAAAAACGGTATAAGTATATGATTCATTATATTGCCTTGATTGGCTCTTAGCATTTCCAATAAAAAAGAAGCAGATAATAATTAATATTGCTATAACTTTCAATGTTTGCATGATTTAAGATTTAGTTGATATTTAATTTTTATTCCATACATGAATCTGGAAATATCTTCGTTTAACCAGTGTTCATTTATTCTATACTTAAAAAATAATTCAAAGTAAACTGGAACTTTTGTGTTAATAGGTTTATTTCGTAGCCCTAAGTAATAATCACATATAAAATTATTCAAATCATTATTGATTGGATAATCATACCATTTGTCTGGTGAGAATTTTCCACCTTTTGTTTCTCTTTTAATTTTTGAATATTTGCCTAAGTAAATACCAGTTCTTAAAAATAGTTTTGTTTTGGATATGCTAAAAACCGAAACATCAATTAACACTGGAAATGTAATTTCATGAAACATAGTTCTATCTCCATAATAGTCGTCTTTGAGGGCTATTTTTCCGTACTGGTAATTAAAGCCTGTTAATATGCTTTGATTATCAGTAAATTTATAACTGATTAATGCCTCTCCTCCCATATTTATGGGGGGGGTATCCCAGTATTTTTCCGTTGCCTCTTTTGTAGGGACAAAATGGGAAAAAGTTGCTCCAATGGAAAAGGAAATATTATTCGTCGAATCAATCAACGGGTTGATAGAATCATTGTTCTCTCTGACAGAATTGCTTGCGGTGGATGTATTAACGACAAAGATTGATAAGATTATAATTAGGTTTCTCATTTTGATTTTAATTAGAAGCATGTGACATTCGAGAATCGTCAGCTAAATATGTTTTAAGTAAATAAATTTCTATGTAAAATTTTAAAAGGTGGTGACCGTTCCATATTTGCGTTTTTTGGGGTGTTTTAAATAAACATATACCATTAATCCCAAAAACCCTGAAAAGGTTACCTCCAAAATATTATGTTTGAAAGCATAAATAATAATATTCGTGAAGTTAGGTTTTTGCCTTAATTTTCAGTATTATAAAATCGTTCGAAATTAATTAATCAGTGAGTGCATCATCTCATACAAACGCTCAAAAATGCAGTCAGGGCTTCACTTTGAGTGAAACCCTGACTTTTAAATGATAAACAATGGCTTATATCTCATAAACGACCCCGTTTAGTTGAATCATCTTTTTTGATGCCTCTAAAACTTCAATTCCAACAATGTTTCCATCGCCGTCGTAATCAATGACGATTTCGGGTTTGTTTTCATCGCTTTCGGCAACCTATCCCACTGTAAATTGGATGCAAACGGTGTTAGTTTCTCAGTTGTATTTTATCAGCATAACTGGTATTCATTAGTCAGGGCTTCACTTGGAGTGAAACCCTGACTTTATTTTCCTTTTTCCTATTGGCTCTTTCCTTGTCTTATCTATTCTGATACTGCTTGTCGTAATATCTTTGGTAATCGCCGCTGGTAACATTTTCCATCCATTGGCTATTTTCGAGGTACCAATCGATGGTTTTCTCCAATCCTTCTTCAAACTGGAGGCTTGGCACCCAATTGAGTTCCTTTTGCAGTTTCGTAGAATCGATGGCATAGCGCAAATCATGTCCGGCGCGATCTTTAACATACGAAATCAGTTTTTCGGATGTGCCTGGTTCGCGCAGCAATTTGCGGTCCATAATACTGCACATGACTTTAATCAAAGCGATGTTCGTCCATTCATTATGCCCACCAATATTGTATGTTTCACCATTTTTACCCTGATGATAAATCACATCAATAGCCCGGGCATGATCTTCCACCCATAACCAATCGCGAACATTTTCGCCTTTTCCGTATACGGGCAGCGCTTTATTAAACTTGATGTTGTTAATGAAAAGCGGAATCAACTTTTCAGGAAACTGAAAGGAACCGTAGTTATTCGAGCAGTTTGAAACCACTGCCGGTATCCCAAAAGTATCGTGATAAGCGCGTACAAAATGATCGGAACTTGCTTTTGAAGCTGAATACGGACTGTGCGGATCGTAGCCGGTTTCTTCCGTGAACATTCCTTCAGCTCCCAAACTACCGTAAACCTCGTCGGTAGAAATATGGTAAAAACGTTTGCCTTCGGTATTGTCTTTCCAAATTTGGCGAACCGCATTCAGGAGGTTGACAGTTCCAATTACGTTGGTGAAAACAAATTCAGTAGGATTGGTTATCGACCGATCAACATGCGACTCGGCAGCCAAATGAATTACCCCATCGAACTGCCTTTCTATAAACAGTTTTGCAATAAACTCAGCATCCACAATGTCGCCCTTTACAAA
>JBBQMW010000132.1:0-10309 GCA_038329265.1 Bacteroidales bacterium
CGATTCCATTTTTTGCTTGGGTTTATCAGCCGCAAAAGCAGGGTAGGAGCCGTCAACATCGCTAAATGTCCGGGGAAAAAGTAAGGCTCTGTACAACGAGGTATAGAATGTATTGTAATCATCTTTTTCCCCTCCCTCCAATTGTATGTTCGACAAAGCTTCGTTCCAGATTTGTTCGGTTTCGCTTCTTGTTTTGTTAAAATCCCAATGCGGAATCTCAGCATTGAGATTGGCACGAGCCTCTTCGATTCCAGTAAACGAAGTTCCTACCTTGGCCAGGATAGCTTCGTCTTTTTTTGCATTGAATGTTGCGTATGCACCAATTTCAGGTTTTCCAAATATCTCAAGTTGATTTTTGAAATCTTCCATTTGGTAATAACATCCATAATTTTCGAAAGGACGAGAAAAACGGACGACGAAATAGCCATTAAACCCGGCAGGTACAATGTTATCCTGAGTGTTTCGGGAAACCGGATTGTAGCCATAGATTTCGTTTTTATCCGGATCGATTTTGATATAACCATTTCCTTCGTCGCTGTTTGGAGTGATTAAAATGGTTGCCGGACTGTTTTCTCCGTATGAAAATTTGAAGAACCCGGCACGTGTTGTACTGGTTATTTCAACTAATGTCATATAATTCAGCAACATGGTGGAGTAGTATGCCGGGGTGGATGTTTCGTTGTCATGTGTATAACCCGAAGCACGTTCACTAGCAAAAGTCTTCAGATAACCAGTAATGGGCATAATTGTAAAACTTCCATAATCACTGGTTTGCGATCCTCCTAACCAATGAGTACCGCGGAAACCTTGGATTCGTTGGCCTCCATAATAAAACGGCGCAATCCCTTCCTTTTCACCTTCTCGTGTTTGAGGAGTCCATTGGGTCATTCCAAAAGGCGCTGAAACTGCCGGAATGGCCAGTCCCCATTTCTCTGGTCCCTGATTCTTTTCCAGACTTTCCGGTCCTGAGGATAGTCCGGTTCCAATTAAAGGGTTAACATACTGGATAAGGTTTACAGGTTTTTTCTGACATCCTGAAAGTAAAATAATTGCGGTGAATGTAATTGGAATAATTAGTCTTTTTAGTGTCATTGGGTAATCAAGTTTTTAGGCGCTTAAAAATAGCGCATTTCTTTTGTTTCGATCAATCATAGCCTTTTTTTTTGTTTAGTTATAAAGCATATAGGCGATTTAATACTTCAAAGTTGAAACAGATTTTGTTCCTTTTGCTTTTTCTGAAAATAAATCGTTCGGTGCAGAAGTCGTTTTTGCAGGATACGGTTTTGATAATTATGAAGATAGTCTAAAATGGAACGACTATTCTGAATTGGACGTCAAAGGTAAAATTGTCATGGTTCTGCGGGCTAATCCTGAAATCTCCCTTTAGGGACGGGGTGAATTTTTGATTTTTTTGGTTCAAATTCAAAATCTAAACAGTCTCTTAGTTTTGCCCTATTCTGTTCTCAAATGGGTCAAAATTAACTGATTTCATTTTACGTATTTTCCCCTTAATGGGTTTATCTATGGGTTTGTTTAAAAGTATATCATCATTGCTAATATTGAAATAGAATCTGGTTCCTACGTTTGGAGCCGAGGTAAACTGTAAATCACCGCCCAAAAGATTAACCAAACCCTTGCTGATTGCCAGACCGAGCCCAAAACCTTTGCTTCCAATAATTTGCTTTTTTCCTTTGAAAAATGGTTTAAATAGAAGTTCCTGACTCGAATCATCGATTCCGCAACCCGAATCTTCAACAAAAAACTCAATGCCTGATAATGTTTTTTGATAGCCAAAGTGGATAAATCCTTCTTGAGTAAAGAAAAAAGCGTTGTTCAGTAGATTGTGAAAAATACTGGTTAACCTCATCGGATCAGAAAATAATTCAATTTCAGAATCATCATTTCCTTTGATAAGATTAAAACTGATTTTATTCCGAATTGCCTTCAGGTCTGATTGCTTGTATTCCAGATAAATAACGTAAAGCAGTGAATTGAGATTAAATCGTTTTTTTGATACCTCATATTGGTTTTCCTGAATTTTCGAGATATCCATGATGTCGCCAATTAATTTCACTAAATCATTTCCATTTTTAGCTAAATGTTTGGCAAAAACCTGTTTGTCGTCTTCTTTAAACGAATCATCTAACAGAAGTTCTGAAAACCCTAAAATCCCATTTAGAGGAGTCCTTATTTCGTGCGACATATTTGATAAGAATGCAGATTTTAACTTGTCCGATTCTTCTGCTTTATGTTTTGCTTTAATCAAGTCAATTTCAATCCGTTTTTTTATCTTCATTTCTTTTCTCAGCAGGAAGTATAGAAACAATGAAGTCGCACCAACGAAAAACCAACCTTTGTAGGTTTGTATGTTGTTGTACATCTCTACTGATCCATCCAGATATCGGACGAGCTGATCAGTAGAAATAATCCAAATGAACCCAAGTATAAAAAATATTAGGGCTATTTTTAGCGCAACATTATTTTTAATGCTCATTAATATGTTTTGTAAGATATTTTGTAAGCTTGAATGCTAGTTCGATTCATTAACATTTGTTTCAATTTTGAAAGATACAAAAATATTCTTATTAACAATGTTTAGGTATGAAAAAAATCAATTCTAATAACGGATTGATTTCGGAAACAAATTTTAATTCTACGATTTTCAATTCAGATCTATCAATTTATGAAGTTGTCAGGGTAATCAATGGTGTTGGGATTTTTTTGGAAGATCATTTTGTCCGACTCCAAAAATCCTTTAAAACTCAGCATATTATTTTTGATATGAGTTTTAACGATTTTGAGCAGAAGAACTAAGAATTAGCTCCTATTAATTCTCTGGTTTCATAATAGTCATTCCTGCTTTTAGCTTAATAAGCCGATGTTTGTTGTCGGTTCGGAATTCAATGTGTTCTTCTTCGGTATAAGGAGTTTTGAAGTATACGTTATAGGCGGCAGGGAAGGGAACCAGTAATTTTTGTTTGGCTTTCGGAGGGAGATTAATACCCATGATATCGCAAAAAATTGAATCTTTCCATTCAATATCAGTAACCATGTTGACTATCATCGAGTCAGGCGATTCATTTTCGAGGATAATATGCTTAAATGCTCGTTCGCTGGAAGCGATTTCAAATTCAGAACCGAGTGTAACTGAAAGGATTAAACTGGCTGTATTAAGAAGAATATCACCTGCTTTTACACCAGACCGATGAGCATGCATTTGGTGCTGGAGTTCAACACTCTTCTGATCAGTAATATATCGGGTATTGGTGCAGCCATTGATACAAACAATGGCTGACAATACCAGTATTATTTTTATTTTCCCGTCCACTAAATTTGTGAATAGTCGGTTGGAACCAGAAATTTCTTGCGAACCTTACTCACGGTATCAGCATAAATTGGTTTGCCCGACATTTCTTTCCATTCGTTGCTTCCTCCAAATTTCCCCCAATTGGTATCGCGCTCATTCATATCGGTAAACCAAAGCATGTACATAAGTGCCGGCATATAATTTCCTGCCAGAATTTTTCCGAAGAAAACCGTATGAAGTCCAAGCTTATCAAAAAGCGGTAATTCTTCGTCGTTGAACATAGCTACTTTGCGTCGGGCGGCATCTTCGTTGTAGCTTTCGTACGTGCGGAGTTCCAATAAACCTCTGTTCTTATCCGGAAATTTCAATTTTGGAATTCCATCAAATGCTTCCATTAAAAATGTTTCGTAACGCTCAAACACAGGTTTTGCTGCAGGCATTTCAAAATACGATTTCGCAGCAGCCATGTAGTCTGTATTAGTTACCAATTCTTTCTGAAGCTTAAAATAAGTTTCGGCAGAAGGATACACAAAAAGAGTGTAAACTTTTGGCGGTTCTTCCTTGTCAAGCTCTTCAAATGCTCCGAGTTTGACGCCAAACTTGGTGAATAAAGGAAGTAAAGCTTCCATCAAATAAGATTTTAGGGTGTTTTTTGCTCCTCCGCCGGTAAGTTGATAAACCCTGAATTCATAGAATTCTTTTTCAGATGATGGCATTTGCACTGAAGCCATTGCGCTTCCGGTTGCTGCTACTGCAGCCAGGGTGGCAGTACTTTTTAAGAAGTTTCGTCTTTCCATAGTTGGTTAAAAATTAGTATGCATAAAAATAAACATATTCAGGAAACAAATCGGGATTTCATTAATATTTATCTTGAAACTTTACCTGAAAACCATTGTCGAATCTGAAATTGCCAGTGGTTTTTTGTGTACCGTCGGTGCTGGTAAATGGTCGGGTTTGCCCTTTGATAACCAATTGTGCCACATGATTTTCGCTTAGTTTTTTGCCCTGAAGTTCAAAAGGAATACGAAGCTTGCATCCGCCTCTGAAGTTAGTACAGCCCCATGCTGAATTGCCTTTCACGATTTCACCAATTTTGCATGACGGGCAAACCAGTTTTTCAGGTTCAGACTCCAGAAAAGTGATCTTGAAGTCGGTTGTCAGTTCCAGAAAGCCATCTACTGAATCGTCTTCCAGTTTGAAACCTTTTATCAGCGCAGTTTTCCCTTTCTCAGCTAAGCGTTTGATTTGTGGATCGGTAAGCTTTTTACTCATGAATTCAAAAGGAATAATAAACCTGCAACCATCTTTCCATTCGGAGCATCCCCAGGCATTTTTGCCTTTTTTTAGGATTCCTTTTTTGCAGGCCGGACAGGTTGTTTCAGTAGGTTCAGCCGGTCCAGTTTTCCCTTTTTTCTCCGGAATGACGGGTTCTACAGGTGCGAACGAAAATTCTTTTCGAGGCGAGTGTTTCACCTGATCGACTACCTCGGTGACCATTTTCTTCATCTCGTCCATAAAGACCGTCACATCGTATTGCCCAAGTTCAATCATCCGAAGCTTTTTTTCCCATTGACCGGTCAACTCAGCCGATTTCAGGAGCTCATTTTCGATACTGTCGATCAGGTCGATCCCGGTGGGCGTGGCAACAAGCTTTTTCCCATCTCGTTTAATGTATTTTCTCCGGAAAAGCGTTTCTATGATATTGGCTCGGGTCGACGGTCGTCCAATTCCATTGTCCTTCATCAGTTCCCGAAGTTCTTCGTCGTCCACGCTTTTTCCGGCAGTTTCCATGGCTCGTAAAAGAGTTGCTTCAGTATGGTATTTCGGTGGCTGAGTTGATTTTTCGAGCAATCCGGGTTCGTGCGGGCCATGTTCGCCGGTCACAAAAATCGGGAGCAGGTTTTCGTCGCTCTGAACCGGATTTTTCTCGTTCATATAAACCGTGCGCCATCCGGGCGAAAGAATTTGTTTTCCGGTTGCTTTAAAATCGTGCGGGCCAACTTTGGCTTCAACGGTAGTATTGGCGACTTTGCAATCGGGATAAAACACCGAAATAAACCGTTTGGTAACCATGTCGAAAACCTGTTTCTCGGTTGCAGTCAAATCTACGCGGTGTTGCCCGGTAGGAATTATGGCGTGGTGATCGGTAATCTTGGCATTGTCGAAAACCTTGTTCGATTTACGTATATTTTCCTGAAGCAGCGGTGCAGTCAGCGTTTCGTAACCTTTCAGATTTTTCAGGATGCCCGGTACTTTCGGATAAATATCTTCGGAAAGATAGGTGGTGTCCACACGAGGATAGGTCGTCAGTTTCTTTTCGTACAAAGACTGAATGGTTTTCAGGGTTTCTTCTGCTCCCATGTTGAATTTACGGTTGCAATCGACCTGCAAGGAGGTTAAATCGAATAGCCGGAGTGGTTGTTCGATGCTGTTCTTTGTTTCAATTTTTCCGATTACGAGTTCGAATTTGCTGATTTCCTCCAATACCTGAGCCGCATCTTCGCGGTTTTGAAACCGTCCCGAGGCGGCTGAAAACGTGGCTTCGCGGTAGATGGTTTTGATTTCGAAATAAGGTTCAGACTTAAATACATCAATTTCTTTTTGCCGGTTGACGATGATGGCGAGGGTAGGGGTTTGCACGCGTCCGATCGATAAAACCTGTCTGTTTTGTCCGTATTTGAGGGTGTATAGCCGGGTGGCATTCATTCCCAACAGCCAGTCGCCAATAGCACGGGCGCTTCCGGCGGCATATAGATTATCGAACTTTTTCCCAGGCTGTAAATGAGAAAAGCCTTCGCGGATAGCTTCTTCGGTCAATGACGAAATCCACAATCTTTTCACCGGGGCAGCACATTTGGCTTTCGACATCACCCAACGCTGAATCAGCTCTCCCTCCTGGCCTGCATCACCGCAATTAATGATCTCTTCTGCGGCTAACATTAATTTTTCGATGGTTGCGAATTGCTTTTTTACTCCGTCATTGTCAATCAGCTTGATGCCGAATTTTTGTGGAATCATCGGTAATGAGCGAAAGTTCCAGGGTTTCCATTGATCGGTATAATCGTTGGGTTCTTTGAGGCTGCACAAATGCCCGAATGTCCAGGTGACCTGATATCCGTTTCCTTCAAAATAACCGTCTCGGCGGGTATTGGCGCCAATAATCTGGGCAAGTTCTTTGGCCACACTGGGCTTTTCGGCAATACAAACTTTCATTGAGGCAGTTCAAAGTTTAATGTTCAAAGTTTAAAGTTGGGCTTTTGAATTAGATATTGGATATTCAATATTGGGAGTTGGATATTTCTTCACCATCCAAATATCCTGAGGCACGACTTTATTTTTCTCCGGAGCTGATACAATGTGCTCCAATATCTCAACATCATTAAATAAATGATGCATGAATTTTTGGGGATGGAAGGCTGAGAACGTCCGGTGTCCTTCTTTTACCTTGCCTCGTACGATAAGTTTTCCCTGATTATAATTTTCAAGCTCATTATCAGTTAGTTTTACAATGAAATTGTCGCCTTGTGTTGTTAGAAAGATTACACCATCCGGCTTTAGAACCCGGATTAACTCCTTGTACCACGAATAGTGCATTTGTTCAGATAAATGTGTGAAAATTGAGATGCCGTATATCGCATCGAAAAAGTTATCCGGGTAAGGTAATCTTGCTTCTAAGGTATTGTTGTTGAAGTGAATGTTTGGAATGTTTTTCGAACACCAATCAATGGTTCGGGCGTTGTAGTCTGTTCCGTAATACTCACAGCCATTGCCGATTGTCGATGGCAGATGGCGAATGATTCTGCCCGGGCCACAACCCCAGTCGAGTATTTTTTTATTTTTAAATTTGATGTGTTTTTCGAGATGGCTCACAAGCCATTTTGCAGTTTCAGTACTATCGGTGTAATATTTTTTGTAATTGAGCTGAAAAGACTCGTAGATCAGGTAATCAGGTGGCAGTTGAATGTCAGGATTGTTTTTCCGGAAGTCTGCATTTATTTTTCTGTTTTTATACCGCTCAATGTAATAACGAACCCAGTCAGTAAGGTAAATCAAACCGGCTTGTCGTAAAATATTCGAAATCTGTCCGCGTTTCATAGTAACGATTGTTTCGTTGAATTCTTTATTATTCTGAAACCAGCAACCTGATTCCGTCAGCTTCCAGAGTAATTACCCTCTTTTTATAGAGCGCACCAATGGCAGCTTTAAAGTTTTTCTTGCTGAATTTGAAGATTTTATAGATTTCTTCCGGAGTGCTTTTATCGGTTAGTGGAAGAAAACCTTCCGCTTTTTGCAGTTCGGAGATGATCTTATCGGCAAACGAACTGATTTTTTCATATCCGGCTTTTTGCAGACAAAGGTCAATTTTACCATCGGTTCGTATTTTCTTGATGTATCCCTGAATTTTGTCGCCGGGATTTAAAGGCTGAAATACCTCGTTTTTAAAGATCACTCCAAGATGGCTGAAGTCAATAATTGCATTGTAACCCAAATCAGTTTCATTGACTACAATCAGGTCAACTTCCTCGTCAATGTCGTAATCAACTGGGATATTATTGAGGTATTGCTCTATTTTCGATGAAGCTGCAATCCGTTTGGTATTAGTATCTACATACACATAAACCAGGTACTTTTTACCTTCTTCCATAGGTTGACGCTGTTCGCGGAATGGCACGAACAAATCTTTAGGAAGTCCCCAGTTGAGAAATGCGCCAACCTGGGTTACTGAGACCACTTCGAGTAAGGCGAATTCTTCGACCATGGCCAGTGGCTTTTCGGTTGTTGCTACCAAGCGGTCTTCCGAATCGAGGTAGATGAATGCATTCAGATTATCACCTGGCATCGTTCCTTCGGGGACATATCGTTTGGGCATCAGGATTTCACCCAGATCGCCACCGTCGAGGTAAATTCCAAAATCTACCTCTTTAACTACCTCTAAATGATTAATTTTTCCTATTTCAGTCATAATGCGTTTTGTGTTGCGGGTTACGAGTCTCGAGTATTTTTGATAGTAATTAAATGCACTTTAAAGTCCCCCTTGGGGGATTTAGGGGGCTGTCCATCCCGAAGCCAGAATATCGGCAATGTGGATGGGTTTGATGGGTAAATTATTTTTCAGGATGTAAGCTTCCAGGTTCATGATGCACGACGATTCGGTTGAAATGATGTATTCTGCGCCGGTTTTCAGTGCATTCTCCACTTTCTGTTCGGTCATGGCTGTTGAAATCGCGGAGAATTTAGCAGCGAATGTTCCTCCAAATCCGCAGCAGGTTTCGGTATCTTCCATTTCGACTAATTCCAGTCCTTTTACTTTCGAGAGCAAAAGTCGCGGTTCCTGCCTGATTCCATATTCGCGTAAGGCGGTACAGGCGTCGTGATAGCATACTTTGTGCTGAAATTCGGCTCCAAAATCAGTGAATTTCAAATGATTAACCAGGTAATCAGTCAGTTCAAATAAATTTCGGTTCAAACGCTGATAGTCTTCAAATCCAGCCTGACCAGTTTTAAACAAATCAGGATAATAGTTTTTGATAAAACCGGTACACGAAGCCGACGGACTAACAATATGCCGCTCATTCGGAAAATCGAGGATAAATTTTTTAGCCAGTGTTTTGGTTTCATCCCAGTAGCCGCTATTGAAAGCGGGTTGTCCGCAACAGGTTTGCTCCGGATTATAATTCACCTCAAGTCCGGCTCTCCGGAGCAATTTTACCGTGTTAAAAGCTGTATCAGGATAAATCTGATCGATAAAACAAGGTATAAAAAGATCGACAGTCATAACCATTTGTATTTGGGTTGAAGTTACCAAAGACTTTCTTTAAAACAAAAAAAGCTGCCCGAAAGAGCAGCTTTTGCACGGGAGGAGCGACTCGAACGCCCGACACCTGGTTTTGGAGACCAGTGCTCTACCAACTGAGCTACACCCGTATCATTTTGCGATGGCAAATATAGTAATTAGTTTTTTACAACCTAACGGATTTAATCGATGTGGCAGAAAAAACTCATGGATTCGTCGCTTTTCGAAGGATAAATTTGGCTGACTTTTTCATAATCAACAAAATAAAGAAGGAAGAAATCTTGACCTTTTTTCTGATTCCGGAAATGGAAAGGGAATTATCTTTTTTTTGAATCTGAGTCAGTTAAACTTTTTATACCTGGTAAATCGCCTTTAAAAATTGCCAAAATATTTGGAGATTGAATATTTTTATTAATACTATGATCAAATGTCGGTTTGCCATTTAAAAAATGGCAAATCAAAACACAAAAATATATATTGAACATAGTAATTTGCCAGAGAAATTTTTTTCATCCTTTGAAGATCCCCGCAGAACAAACAAAGGTCATTTCTATTATCCTCTGAACAAGATTCTTTTTCTTGTAATTTCCGCTGTTGTCAGTTTGGTTATACTGACTGGGCTTCTATCCAGACAAACTGCAATGGGTGTTGGATGTTGTTTTCAACGAGGACAGCTCGTTGAAAAAGAAAGACAACTCTGCTGTAAACATGAATATGATCACAAAAATAGCATTGGAATTAATCGAGAAGGAGCAATCGTCAAAAGCATCAAAAAAGGGAAAAAGAGAAAAAGCAGCGCTGGGATGATCGTTACAGAGAAAGAGGCCTAAATTGTTAAAGGCGATTTCCCTGTCTGAAATATGTCATTCCGACACAACTTTTCCGCCATTAAGCGGATTAAATAAGCGTTTTATGAGATTATCAGTTGACTGGAGTTTATCTGACAACGGACAATGATCCCATAAAAAACTCCCTGAAAATTAATTCAGGGAGTTTAAACCTTAATGGAATCTGAAGTGATTTATTTCGGGAGTACAACTCCATCAATCACATGAACAACTCCATTCGTGCCTTTTAAATCGGCAGCAGTAACAAACGCGGAATTGCCCGATTCATCGGTCAGTTTCACTTTTCCCATGTCCATTGAGGCAGTTAATTTTCCACCACTAACTGTTGTTAAAACGGCTTTGCCATTTCCACCTTTAATT
>JBBQMW010000133.1:0-10307 GCA_038329265.1 Bacteroidales bacterium
CCATTTTTCAGTTGGGTTACCATTATCCAAACGCCAAGAGCAGATACCGCGGTGAAATCAAGCACCAAATGTGGGCCAATATCCGTTGTTTGTGGGTGAACTTTGTCCGAATTCTGAAATACACAAAACAATTATGTCAAATATTTTTTTTTTTTTTTGCGAAATACGCAATCAAATCATTAATTTTTCAACTCTATTTTGTGATCAAATCACTTTTAACGGCAATTTTGCCAAACAACCTGTCAAGTTCCGAAAATACCCGATTCTCCATGGGTTGAGAAAAATTGGGTTGTCAGACTGGACTCAATTCTGAAAAGTCAAATCCATCAGCTTTTATGAAGCTGATGGATTCCATTTACCATCTTAAAAAAAGGATTCTCAAAATGTTAGAATTTACAGACATCAATAAAAGTTTGCCCAACGGTCAAAACATGGGCAGACTAACTCAGGAAATCTACTTCGGCTTTCACGCCGATGTACTGACCTGGCCAACTGCTCCGGTAGCCGCGGCTACATTGGCTGCCAATGCTGTTCTCACTGGTGAACTGATCATGAAACCGGGTAAAAAACTGTTCAAAATGTATATCACCGATGATACCGGTGAATTTATGATCGAACCCGTCGGTGAACTGGACGGAAAATCATTCGTAACCCATCTGACTGTTTTCTATCCCGGATTGAAGGATACCTTGTTTGGCTTCATCAATGCAGCAAAAAACGATAACCTTGTGTTTGTGGTGCAGGATAGTGATGGTCAAAAATACCTCATGGGCGATAAACTCCGGCCAGCCGTTTATGCAGGTTCACATTTATAAAACTTCGCCGTGGACGGGTCATTGTGCCCTTCCACGGCGAAATTGATTTCAGCCGGGATGATATCCCGATTGTATTGATTTTTGGCACAAATGGGACGGTGGGGGTGGTTAGCTTGAAGCGTCTTTTTGTTTTGAAGATTGGAATAGCTTTTTGGGTTTGAGGTATGAAGACAAAATGTGTTATTGGCTTTTTAGTCGGCAAAAAATCAATTGACGATTACTAAATGTTTTAGAAGTACCTTCACCCCAAATTCACTTGGAAGGATGATGAACGAAGAAACTTCAGAATTAGAGATTTCATTGTTATTGGAGGCTGTTTTCCAGAAATACGGGTACGATTTCAGGCAGTATTCAAAAGCGCACATACGTCGCAGGATCTTGAACAGGATGGCACTGTCAGGAATAAAAGATGTTTCTCAAATTCAATCCAAAGTTCTGAAGGATGAAACATTTGCCAACGAACTTTTACAAGACCTGTCCATCACTGTCACCGAAATGTTTCGCGACCAGGATTTTTACAGTTCTGTTCGCGAAAATGTGATCCCGATCCTAAAAACTTACCCCTTTATAAAAATATGGCATGCCGGATGCGCAACCGGTGAAGAAGCCTATTCAATGGCAATTATTCTTCAGGAAGAAGGTTTGTACGACCGAACTACCATTTATGCTACCGATTTTAACCAGCGCGCTTTGAACCGGGCAAAAGAAGGAATCTTTCCGAACAGACTGATGGCTGAATATACTTCCAATTATCAGTTATCTGGAGGTAAAGAATCCTTTTCAGATTATTATACCTCAAATTATGATAATGTAATCATGAATCAATCACTGAAGAAAAACATCGTTTGGGCCAATCATAATTTAGTGACCGATGGTGTATTTGCAGAAGTGCATATGATATTGTGCAGAAACGTGCTGATTTATTTTGATAAAGATTTGCAGAACAAAGTGCAGGAACTTTTTCATAACAGTCTGATCAGTGGAGGTATTTTGTGTTTGGGCTCAAAAGAAGGTTTACGATTTACCGACTTTTCTGAAAAATACACCGAGACAGATAAGAAACAGCGGATATTTAAGAAAAAGTATTGAAAAATGAAATATGAAGCCGTTGTAATTGGGGTTTCTTCGGGTGGCATGGCTGCTTTGAAATATCTGTTTTCGGCATTACCTGCCGATTTCAGGCTGCCAATTATTGTAGTGCAACATGTCAGTGCCCGCTCTGATAACAAGTGGATAGAATTGTTAAACGAACAAAGTAAACTTAATATTAAAGAAGCAGATGAAAAAGAAGTGATTGAGCAGGGGAATGCCTACATTGCTCCGTCGAATTATCATTTGCTGATTGAAAAAGACAAAACCTTTTCGCTTACCATTGACGAACGGGTCAATTTCGCCCGACCATCGATTGATGTATTGTTTGAATCGGCCGCCGAAGCTTATAAGGACAAATTAATCGGGATCATTCTTACCGGCTCAAATCATGACGGAACAAACGGAATAAAACGAATTAAGGAATGTGGAGGACTGGCAATTATTCAGGACCCGGAAACCGCTGAATCTTCTTATATGCCTGAATCAGCAATTGCTGCTATTCAACCGGATTACATTTTGTCGCTGGAGAATATAATTGACTTGCTAAAAAAAATTGATATAAAAAAATAATTCTAGTGAAAACAACAATCAGGAGTAAATTAATTGGTGGTTACATTATCATATTAGGCTTCCTCATCTCGATGGGAATTTTTATGACCAATAAATTATCAGAGTCCAACGAGCGAGTATTGAATATTGTAAATGTATTGTCAATAAAGGTAGATCTCTCCTATGATATAATGGTCAACGTGCTGGAAATTTCGCGCAACGAAAGAAATATCGTGTTAGAGACGAATCTTGTTCAAAAAAATAATTACAAAGACAGTATTTACGCAAGGTTGGACGCTATTGATAAAAAAACAAAGGAGTTGGAGAAATTGGTTGATGGCGAAGGAATAATCTTTCTGAGAGAATTTAAAAACACCTGGGAAAGTTATAAACCGTATCTCAGCAATATCATCGCACTGGCGATGAAGAATGAATCGGTAGAAGCATTTAAAATTTCAAATGACAAAGGGAAGTACCTAAAAGATGCTTCTATTGGCCACCTGCAGAGGATTATTGATAAAAATGCAAAGAGTATGCAGATTGCTAAAACAGAAAATAATAGCAGTTATGATGCTTCCATATATTTGATGATAGCTTTAATTATTTTGGGCATTTTACTGGCAATTATTATTTCCTGGTGGATTATTCAAATTATTATACAACGAATTTCGGAAGTAGCACAAGTGGCTGAAAAAATTGCGAGTCGTGTATTTGCAAATGATAAACTGGAAGATAATACAAATGATGAATTAAAACCCATCTTTAATTCTCTAATAAATGTTGCCAAAAGTTTTCGTGAGGTAACCGAACATGCCAACAATGTGGCTTTAGGAGACTATGCTATTGAACTGACGCCTCGCTCAGATAAGGACACGCTGGGTAATGCTTTGAAGAAAATGACGCGCTCATTACGTGAAACAACTGCGGCAAATGAAAAGCTCAATTGGCTTACTGCAGGTAAAAATCAACTTAACGAAGAATTAATAGGCGATAAAAGTTTAGAAGAGCTGGCAAACAATACCATTAGTTTTTTATGCACTTACCTGAAAGCAAATATAGGAGCCGTTTACCTTTATAATGATAAAGAAAATGCTCTGATATTAAACGGACGATATGCCTTTTCGTCCTCAAAGGATACCAAAGAAAAATTTATGCTGAATGAGGGACTGATTGGGCAGGCAGCGCATGAACAAAAACAAATTTCTTTAACAGATATAGCAGAAGAACACATTCGCATTACCTCATCTGTTCTGAACGCCAAACCAAAACATTTGCTTATTACCCCATTTTTGTTTGAAGGTAAAACAATGGGTGTAATTGAAATAGGACGTCTTACTGATTTTAACGAAACAGAAAAAGAATTCATCAACGCTTCTATGAACAGTATTGCAATCAGTGTTAATTCAGCCATTGCCAGAAGACAAATTCAGGAATTGCTCGAAGAAACACAGCTTCAGAGTGAAGAAAAAGAAAAAAGAGCGGCAGAATTGGTAATTATTAACAAAGAACTTTCGACACAGGCCGAAGAACTTCAGGTACAGCAGGAAGAGCTGAAACAAATGAATGAAGAACTGGAAGAACAGGCTCAAAATCTGAAACAGCAGCAGGAAGAATTACAAATGACCAATGAGGAATTGGAAGAACAAACTCAATCGCTGGAGATAAAAAACGTAGAAGTTGAAGCTGCCAGAAACGATATTGAGCAGAAAACAAAACAACTGGAAATAAGCAGCAAATATAAATCGGAGTTTCTTGCCAACATGTCACATGAGTTACGCACACCGCTTAACAGTTTACTGATATTGTCGAAAGATTTATCTGAAAACAGAAATAAAAATCTGGATGATATTCAGGTAGAGAGTGCCGAAATTATTTACAAAAGTGGTACCGATTTGCTCGTCCTCATTAATGAAGTGCTTGACCTATCGAAAATTGAAGCGGGCAAAATGAGTGTCAACGTTGAAACAGTATCGCTGAAAAAATTCTCCGGTGAGCTCGTCCGGGAATTTAAACATCATGCAGAGCAAAAAGGATTGAAGCTGAATGTTTCCCTGGATAAAGAATTGCCCGAAACAATCCGAACCGATCCGCAACGTTTGAATCAGATTTTGAAAAACCTGTTGTCAAACGCCATAAAATTTACTAAAAAAGGAAGTGTGAGTATTGGTATTGACCGCAATACAGCAAGTACCGTAAATATTTCGGTTTCAGATACCGGTATCGGAATTCAGAAAGACAAGCAATTAGCCATATTTGAAGCATTTCAGCAAGCCGAAGGTGGTACATCCAGAAAATATGGCGGAACCGGTTTGGGCCTTTCCATTTCGCGCGAACTTGCAAAATTATTGGGGGCAGAGATTAAGCTGAGCAGTAATTTGAACGAAGGTTCAACTTTTTCGCTTATTATTCCTCTGGAAATAGAACAGGAGCAGGAGCCAATCAATACAAGCACATTGAAACCATCACCATTGTTTAAACTCCGTTCGACAAGCTCAGTGGGCACACATTCGACAAGCTCAGTGGGCACACGCTCAACGAATGATTCTACCTTTCTGAATTACCCAAACATTGATGATGACCGGGATAACATCACCATTAAGGACAAAACCGTGCTCATCATTGAAGACGATCTGGATTTTGCTGCTATACTTTTAAAGCAGGCAAATGCAAAAGGATTCAAATGTTTGTCGGCGGCAAGCGGAGAAGATGGTTTATTACTTGCCTCAAAATACCAACCGCAGGCGATTATACTCGATATGAGACTGCCGGGTATCAGCGGACATGTTGTTTTGTTTGAATTAAAAGCTGATCCATCCGTTAGGCATATCCCTGTACATATTATTTCAGCAGAAGAACGCACGTTGGAACCCATAAAAGAAGGGGCAATTGAATATCTGATGAAACCGGTGGCAAAAAAAGATTTGGAAGAAACATTCAGCAGAATTGAAAATTTCGTGAACAGAAAACTGAAAAACCTGCTCATTATCGAAGACAATGAAAATTCCAGAAAGGCCATGCGCATTCTCATCGGGAACGGTGATGTAAAATGTTTTGAAGCAGCTACAGGGAAAGAGGCTTTGGAGATGTATCAGCAAAATCACATTGATTGTATGATACTTGACATTGGCTTGCCCGACATGAGCGGGTTTGAATTGATAAGGGAACTGGAGAAACTGAAAGATCATCACATGCCTCCTGTGATCGTTTATACCGGAAGGGAACTTACAAAAGAAGAAAACAATGAACTTCAGAAATATGCCGAGAGCATCATTATAAAAGGAGTAAAGTCTGAAGAACGCTTGCTGGATGAAACGTCCCTCTTCCTTCACCGAACCATCAGCAGTTTGCCGAAATCGAAACAATTGATTATTAATAATCTATACGACCGTGAAGCTGTATTTCATACGAAAAAAATATTATTGGTTGATGATGATATGCGAAATTTATTCGCATTGACCAAAATATTAAAAGAACGCGGAATGGAAATCATTAAAGCGGAAAACGGAATAAACGCTTTGCAGATGCTGGAGTTGCATCCTGACATTGACCTGGTACTGATGGATATCATGATGCCTGAAATGGACGGCTATGAAGCCATGAAAGCAATACGGGCACAGATGCGTTTCAAAAGATTACCTGTAATTGCACTCACGGCAAAAGCAATGAAAGACGATAAGCAAAAATGCATTGATGCTGGCGCCAACGATTATATTACCAAGCCTATTGATGTAGAACGCCTGCTGTCGTTGATGCGTGTGTGGTTAAGCCAATAGTAAAGAGTCATTAGTCAATAATTATTGGGAAAATTGCTTCGGAACGATTTCCAGATGACTAATGATTTTTTTCCCTTAGTTAAGAGCCGAAAGAAAAAATTATTAAACGATAAGTATAATTTACATAAAAATGAAATCAAATAGCCCTGTCAAAATTCTATTGGTTGACGATCTGCCCGAAAATTTGTTTGCCCTTGAATTAATTCTTTCGAACAAGGATTATTTATGCGTAAAAGCCAATTCAGGCAATGAAGCCATAAAAATTCTGCTACACGAACAAGATTTCGCCATTATTTTAATGGACGTGCAAATGCCCGAAATGGATGGTTTTGAAACAGTGGAATTAATCAGGGAAATCGAAACAGTTAAAATTATTCCAA
Source organism: Bacteroidales bacterium (assembly GCA_038329265.1). Classification (GTDB taxonomy): domain Bacteria; phylum Bacteroidota; class Bacteroidia; order Bacteroidales; family Prolixibacteraceae; genus Aquipluma. Next base: position 6,610 of record JBBQMW010000133.1, read on the forward strand.
TCATATTTTTGACTGCCAGCATGGACAATGCAGTACATATTTTCAAGGGTTATCAGGCAGGCGCCGTTGATTATATGATTAAACCTCTCAATCCGGATATTTTAAGGGCAAAAGTGGCAGTTTTTGTCGATCTTTATATTAAAACGCGGGAATTATCGATCCAAAAAGAACAACTGAAAGAGCTTTACCGCGATGTGAAAGCTCAAAAATCACTTTCACAATATTCTCTCAGTCTCATTGAAGCAAGCCACGACCCGTTATTCGCTATTAGTCCTGAAGGAAAAATCACCGATATGAATAATGCATCGGTTAAAATAATTGGCATACCACGTGAAAAATTGATTGCAACAGATTTCTTCGATTATTTCACATGCCCTATTAAGTCACGTGAAGTTTATCAGGAAGTATTCGCAAAAGGATCGGTGGCCGATTCACCGCTCACGATTCGCCACAATGAAGGTAAACTAACCGATGTACTATTCAATGGATCGGTGTATAATGACGAGAATGGAAATGTACTTGGAGTAGTGATTGTTGCCAGAGATGTTACCGCTCAGAAAATGTTTGAAAATGAATTGATTGAAGCAAAAAGTATTGCGGAATATGCGCTACAGGTTGCTGAAGAGGCAGTGAAATCCAAACAGCAATTTTTGTCAAACATGAGCCATGAAATCCGAACCCCGATGAATGCAATTATCGGATTTACCAAGGTGGTGTTGAAAACAGATTTATCTGCAAAACAAAATGAATATATAACAGCCATCAAAACAAGTGGCGATGCGTTAATCGTACTTATTAACGATATTTTAGATCTGGCAAAAGTAGATTCAGGAAAAATGACATTTGAGCAAACACCTTTCAAGATAGCTTTATCCATATCAGCCATGCTTCATTTGTTTGAAACAAAAATTCAGGAAAAAAATTTGGTGTTAATTAAAGAATACGACTACCGAATTCCGGAGGTGTTGGTTGGTGATCCGGTGCGTCTGCACCAGATTATTTTAAACCTGATGAGCAACGCGGTAAAGTTTACCACAAAAGGAAAAATCACGGTACGCGTTCATTTGCTGAATGAAAATGAAGAACAGGCAACCATCGAATTTGCAGTTTCGGATACCGGAATTGGAATAGCAGAAAACAAAATAGCTACAATTTTCGAAAATTTTCAGCAGGCAACAAACGACACTTCAAGGCTTTTTGGCGGAACCGGGTTGGGACTCGCCATCGTGAAGCAGTTGGTAGAATCTCAAGGTGGAACCACTCAGGTAATAAGCAAATTGAATGAAGGTTCAACTTTTAGTTTCACTTTAAGTTTTAAGAAAACACCTGCGGATGCTGAAATATTGCAAGGTGTCGAAGATTCGGATAGCTATCAGGAAGAACCGGAAATTAAAAACATAAAAGTATTGGTGGTCGAAGATATTGCCCTCAATCAACTACTAATGATGACCATATTGGAAGATTTTGGATTTGAATGTGATATAGCTGCAAACGGTTTATTAGCCATCGAAAAACTTGAAGCGAAATCGTACGATATTATATTGATGGACCTGCAAATGCCCGAAATGAACGGATTTGAAGCAACCGATTACATCCGCAACACAATGAATTCCAAAATTCCGATAATCGCTTTAACTGCCGATGTTACCACCGTCGATTTGTCCAAATGTACAGCCGTTGGAATGAATGATTACATTTCGAAGCCGGTTGACGAACAGCTTTTGCATAGTAAAATAGTTGATTTATTAAAAAGATAGCTTGATATTGATTGAACAAGTAACTGGATTATTAAACGAAACGCCTCAACACTAATCAATCTCCATTTCAAAAATAAATCCATCAAAGTATGCCGGTTATTGCTGATAAATCAATGATTGGAACCATATTAAGGAATCTTATTAACCTGATTTCGACATAAGAAATGACATAAATATTTGTATAAAAATAAGGTTTTGTATGTATTTAAGTATCTAAATTCAAATTCATAAAAAATGAGGGTTTCTTTACAATTCTCCACACCGTTTCTATCAGAAAAACATGGAAATTATGTAACTGTTTTCCATAAATGTATAACATTTGATGGCATTAAAGGGTTCATATTTAACCTATGACAATATTGTCACAATAGGTTAAAAAACCCAAAATGAAATTAAAAAAAAATTTTACCGATCACTTTTGTAGTTTTTGCAGCATTACTGACTGGATGTGCTAAAGATCAGTCGAACGAACAACTAAGCCAATCACAGGCTTTAAACGCCGGAACTTCAACATTAAAAAGTGCTAAAATTACGCTTAATGGAACTTTACCAGTAGTAAACCTTGGCCTTTCAGGCGAGTATGCAATTCTTTCAAAAACTGGAGTTACAGATGTATATCCATCTGTCGTTACTGGTGATGTTGGTTCAAGTCCAATTACGGGTGCAGCAATTCTTGTAACTTGTACTGAAGTGGTTGGAGCTATTTATTCAGTCAATGCTGCCGGTCCTGCATGTAAAATAACCGATGCAACCAGGTTAACCCTTTCAGTACTTGATATGCAAGCCGCCTATACTGATGCAGCAGGACGAATTACCCCTGATTTTCTGAATCTGGGTGCCGGAAATATCGGTGGAAAAACACTTTTACCAGGGCTTTATAAATTTACAACTGCGGTTGTTATCCCAACTGATATTACCATTTCGGGTGGACCGAATGATGTTTGGATTTTCCAGGTTGCCGGTACTCTTAATATGAGCAATGCAGTGAGAATCACTTTAGCCGGTGGCGCACAGGCAAAAAATATTTTCTGGCAAACTTCTGGCACTGTTACCTTAGGAACAACCAGTCATTTTGAAGGAATTATTCTTAGCCAAACAGGCATTAATTTAAGAACAGGTGCATCAATAAACGGAAGATTATTGGCACAAACTGCAGTAACTCTACAAATGAGTACTGTAACCAACCCACAATAAATTACAGGATTACAATTAAAAAAGAGACTGTTTCAGCGATGAGACAGTCTCTTTTGTTATATGTAAATCCAATGTGCAAAATTGGATCCACTTTATTTGCAAAGTTATCCTAAAGTCTCCTTACCATCCAATCCTTCAGCAGTTTTCAAACCATTTATCTCATCAAACCCAGCAAGAAAGAGAAGAAGTCGTTTTGGAATGGATCCAATCCGGCTGCAATTACGATCAAGGTGTTCTGCTTTACAGCCAATTCGGGAAAAACAAATTCCTGATAAAGGACTTCAATGGCAAACAGCATAAATACTCTACCAAAATTATTTATGAACTTTGTAAGTCTGCCAGTCTGGATTACGCACAATTGCAATCAGAAAAGTTTATTCCTGTTTTACAAGAAACGCCAATCGAGCAGCTCCCTTCGACTGATTCGAGCGTTCAACCGAACACTCATGTCGAAGTATCAGGGGGACTGATTATTTTAACTTTATAAAACTTCGCCGTGGACGGGTAATTGTAACCTTCCACGGCGAAATTGATTTCAGCCGGGATGATATCCCTCTCGAAATCGGCAAAGAACTTTTTGATAATGGGTTTCCTTATCTGGAATTAACTGAACTCGGGAAACAAGAGCTTTATCCACAGGCATGTGATAAAATGGAAGAAATTGCTCCAATTCCTTCAAAAGGTGTTTCGAGTAATCAGTTTAGATCAGCAAAAAGAGTTAAAAGCGAAAAATAAAAATAAATCAAT
>JBBQMW010000134.1:0-10152 GCA_038329265.1 Bacteroidales bacterium
ACGTACTTGGTGGGGTTCAGGCATTGAGAAAAAAGGAACTATTTATTATACTGGTGATTGGAAAAGCAATCCTCGTCCGACACAAATGGTGGGCACCCGCGTTGCAAATGATACCTATCTGAAATACTCGATTAACGAATACACGCGTGTTCCATTGTACGAACTGGTTTATCACGATGCGGTGGTTACCTCGTGGCGTTGGGAAGACGGCAACCATCACACGCCTGAAATCTGGTGGAAAAAGGATTTGTTCAACATGTTATACGGCAATGCTCCATTGTGGAATTTAGATCGCGAACGTTGGGAGGAATACAAATACTCATTTATAGACAGTTACAAACAAGTTTGTCCCTGGTTGCAGCAAATTGGTTACGACGAGCTAGTTTCGCACCGTTTTGTTACCGAAGATCACAAGGTTCAGGAATCGGTTTTTTCTTCAGGAAAAAGAATTGTGGTCAATTTTGGCGATGGTGATACTAAAATTGATAATCTAACTATCCTGGCTAAAAGCTATTTAATAGTTGCAAATCATCCAAATAATGAATAATGTGATGTAATTTCAGATAAAAAATTAAAAATCAAATCATAAAACATTGAATATGAAACATCAAAGTGTTGATATTAGTAATTTCAGATTGAAGCCGAACTATCAGTTAATGAAATTAGTGCTCCTATTTCTGGTCCTCATTTTTGCATTGACCAGTTGTCATTTTCAGGCAAAGAAAGCGACTGTTGAATCCAATGCTGAGACAAATAGTAAAAAAACTTCCCGGTTCTTTTCTGAAACCAGTTTTTGGAACCAGGCATTGCCCGAGAATCCTGAAATTGATCCGCAAAGCGATCATTTTGTGGAACTGATGAAAAAAGAACCAACCGGACCATTTTTCAAGATCAATCTGGTGGCCTGGACCATTCCGGTTTATGAGGTAAACGATTCAACCCCGCGTTTTAAAATTCAGTTGCACCACTTAAGCGATGCCGATAAGGTAAAATGGACTACCAACAAGGAAACTTACGGACACGGAAAAGAATTTGATGCTGAGCCGGTTCCAATTCCAGCCGATGCCCAGGCCGACCCGATGGAAGATGCCCATTGCGCATTAATCGATTGGAAAAAGCGCATTGCATGGGACATGTGGGGTCTTAGAAAAAATCCGGATGGGACATGGACTTCAAAAACCGGCATGAAATACAGCATTGATGGCGATGGCGTTTTCAATCCGGCTAACTTCGGAATGAAAGATGGCGAAAGTGTTCATTATTACGGACCAAGTCGCGCTGCCGGAGTTCCTGCAATTGCCGGATTAATCATGCTTGACGAAGTTCAGAAGGGCGAAATCAATCATAAACTAGCTTGTGCAACACGGGTAAATGCCTACAAAGAACATGTATTTCCTGCCATCTGGACCGATGGCTTTATTACAGGTGGAATTCCGGAAGGTGCAGTTATTCAACTCGATCCCAAATTAGATCTGTCAAAATTCAAACTGCTGCCTGGTGAATTAGCTGTTGCAAAAGCTGCTCAAAAATATGGTATTGTCGTTACTGATATTGCAGGCGCAAACACTTTATATGGCGAAGGTTTGTGGGGACACCCGGGCAAAAGCTGGGATGGAATACTGCGTGAAATGGATGGTGGAATCAGCTCAATTCCAATCGAAAATTACCGTGTTTTGAAGATCAATAACCGGATTAAAAAAGGTGATAGTTATACCAAAATACTGAACGATAAAGGGATGTGGTAATTGATAGAAACGATTTGTCAAAATAAATAAATTTTAAACACATGAAAACAGGTATTCTCATCGTCTTTTTATTACTCGGATTATTCCAAATTATTGAGGCACAATCCGAATCTTCCCGGGGAATAATTCAGGAAAGCCTTTCAGTAAAAAGTTCCATTCTGAGCCATGATATTAAGTATTCCGTTTATCTTCCGGCTGATTACGGTACTTCCGAACGTTCGTATCCGGTTTTGTATTTGCTGCATGGTTATACTGATAATGAAACTTCGTGGATTCAGTTTGGAGAAATCAATGCCATTGCCGACAAAATGATTGCCAATCGGGAATCAGTTCCACTCATCATTATTATGCCAGATGCCGGAATCACCTATTATATCAATAGTGCTGATGGTAAAGAACGTTATGAAGATGCCTTCTTCCAGGAATTCATTCCTTCTATTGAAAAAACCTATCGGATAAGAACAAACAGGGAATTCAGGGCAGTTTGCGGTTTGTCGATGGGTGGTTTTGGCGCCATGCTTTATGCGCTTAAACATCCGGATATGTTTTCCGCATGTTTGCCTTTTAGCGCGGCAATTTTTAATGATAACTCAATGATTGATGAAATCAGAAAAAGTACATCGAACGAATTAGACGCTTTTGGAGAACTCAAGGGTGATCAGCTTTCCGAAACCTGGAGGAAAAATGATGTGATCGGATTAGTTTCAACGCTGTCTGTTCAGCAAATGAGTTCAGTAAAATATTACATCGACTGTGGCGATAAAGATGAATTGTTACTCGGAAATTCATTGATCCATTTGGCCCTGAATGACCGAAAAGTTGAACATGAGTTCCGCGTCAGGAGCGGAAAACACGAGTGGAGTTACTGGCGACAAAGCATTCAGGATGGACTGAAGTTTCTGGCTCCGGTATTTAGGCGATAAAGTAAATTGAGATTGAAAAATTAAATACAAACAAATAAATAGTTTATCATGTTAAAGAATTCTCTAAACTTAAAAAGACCATTTCTGAAATTGCTCTTTTTACAATTACTCATCCTTCCGTTGGGAGGACAAATTTTTGCTCAAAAAAGTTCATCAATTTCGATTACCGAAAGCGGAACGTTTGTAATTGGTTGTAATTATTGGGCATCACATGCCGGTACAAACATGTGGAAAGATTGGCAGCCTGATGTGGTGGAAGCCGACCTGAAACAAATTTCGGATGCTGGAATGCATGTCATCCGCGTATTCCCGATTTGGCCTGATTTTCAGCCTATCTACCAGTTTTACAGCAGTGGCGGCTCGCTAAAAGAAGTGCGGTTTAAAGATGGTCCGCTTTCTGGAACAGGTCCGGGTAAAGATGGGGTGAGTGTTGAAGCATTGGCTCATTTTCGTCAATTTGCCGATTTGGCGCAGAAGTACAACATTAAACTGGTAGTTGGCCTGGTTACGGGCTGGATGAGCGGGCAGCTTTTTATTCCGCAGGCTTTGGAAGGTCGAAAGATACTTTCCGATCCGACTTCAATCATGTGGCAGGTAAAATTGGTGCGCAACATGGTTCACGAATTTAAAGATCATCCGGCGATTCTTGGTTGGGATTTAGGCAACGAATGCAATGTGATGGAAGATGTGGCTGATTCACAAACCGCTTATGTTTGGACAGCATCGTTAACCAATGCGATTCGTGCAGAGGATCAGACCCGACCAGTCGTTTCGGGAATGCACAGTTTGTCCTCCGGAAGTGATGCCAAGTGGAAAATTCAGGATCAGGCAGAATTGAATGATCTTTTAACTACGCATCCGTATCCATTTTGGACACCGCATACCAATCAGGATCCGGCAAACACTATTCGTACAATTATGCACTCGACTGCCGAAACCCGGATGTACAGCGACATTGGCGGAAAACCCTGTTTGGTTGAAGAAACTGGTATCATGGGGCCAATGGAAGCCAATGAACAGTCGAAAACCGGATTTTTGCGTTCCATTTTATTCAACAATTGGGCAAACGACTGTCGCGGATTGCTTTGGTGGTGCGCCTACGATCAAAATCAACTGCCTTTTACGCCTTATGAATGGGCTGCTGTAGAGCGCGATTTGGGACTTTTCAGAAATGACCGTTCACCCAAACCGGTTGTGAATGAACTTACTTTGTTCAGGAAATTTCTGGATGGACTTCCATTCGAAACTCTTCCGCAGAATAAGAAAGAAGCAGTTTGTATTTTGACTGATGGACAAGATCAGTGGGGTGTGGCGTATTCTTCCTTTATTCTGGCCAAACAAGCTGGTTTCGATATCGAATTCCAGCACGGCAATCAACCAATTAAAGATGCGCCATTGTATATTCTGCCCTCTGTAAAAGGTTTATCGCTGATAAATCGCACCGATTGGCTTCACATTCTCGATAAAGTAAAAGATGGTGCAATTCTGTATGTTTCGTTCGATCAGGGATTTCTGGCGCCATTTATTGATCCGGCCGGAATTGAGGTTGTTACAAGCCAAAACCGAAATGAGCAGGCCAGTTTTATATCGAACGATGGAAAAATCAAATCCTTTTCAATGAATTCGGGCAGGAAACTAAATATTGTAACCAAAGGCGCGCAGGTATTGGCACACGAAAAGGATGGAAATCCGATTTTTACAGTGAATTCGTATGGGAAAGGCAAAATCTATTTTCTGTGTTTCCCAATGGAAATGAATCTCACTACAAAACCTGGCGCTTTCACCGAAAACCCCGATGAATGTTGGAAAATATACCAAACTATCAGTGCCGAAATTGTTGCAAAGAACCGCGCTGTTACTAAAAACGACCCGTTTGTAGGCATAACCGAACATGATTTATCTGCAACAGAAAAAGTGGTGGTATTAGTAAATTATAGTCCTGAAGATAGGGAAGTTGCTTTAAGTTTGGCAAACGGATGGAGCATTGAAAAAACACTTTACGGTAAATCGCCAGTAAAATCAAGCGTTTCGCTAAAAGCCAACGATGCTTGTGTATTCCAATTGAAGAAATAACAATCATTGAAATTTCGCCACGCTGTAGCTTTCTACTATAGAAGGTAACTAAATGACTACAAATATTTCGCTGCTCCGCAGCTTTCTTTTAAGCGACAGAGTCGCATAATATTTGTAGAAAAATTGAAGGAAGTTAAAAGAGAGCTCCAGCGGAGCGAAATTGAATTTAAAGTATAATCGATAAAGGGATTCATGGCAAATTCAGAATCTTTTGTCGTTCACTAATGAAATTTTAATGTATTCCATAAGACTCCACTACATTCTTTCTTATGTTGTTATGCAGGGAGCTTGCACCTTTTGGGTTTGCGGTGGTTTTAGTATTTCCGAAAAGGTCTGAAAGACCGTCATGTTTTAGCACAGGGGTAGCTTTTTTGCGAAACCCTGTGGAACCTGTCTGCCGACTGGCAGGGAATCTCATATAAATGATTAAATTTTGTCGTTCAACGCTGATAGGTATCTGCAACTTTCATCGGAATAGCTTCAAATTCACAATATTTACAAAGATTCTATATAACATGTTTTAAAATAGCAAAAAGATAAGATAATCCATAAATTCATAAAATAGTTCATTCTAAAGCATGTTCAGAAAATATATTTTTGCTTTCACTAAATCTAACTTGTGAAAAATAACACACTCAACAAACAATTCATTTTGGGCATCACGCTGGTTTCGGCCATGGGCGGACTTTTATTCGGTTACGACTGGGTAGTCATCGGCGGTGCAAAACCTTTTTACGAACGATTTTTCGACATCACCAATTCACCGCACTTACAAGGTTGGGCTATGAGCAGCGCACTGATAGGCTGTTTATTTGGCGCCTTGGTTTCTGGCTATTTATCCGACCGCTTTGGTCGCAAAATCCCATTAATTGTTGCTGCAGCTTTGTTTACGGTTGCAGCAATTGGCACTGGGGCATTTAACTCTTTCACACTGTTTATCATTTTTAGGTTAATTGGCGGTTTGGGAATTGGTTTGGCATCAGCCATTTCGCCCATGTATATTGCCGAAATTTCGCCGGCATCGATGCGCGGAAGGTTGGTTTCGGTAAACCAACTCACCATTGTAATCGGAATTTTGGCGGCTCAAATCATTAATTACCTGATTGCTGATAAAGTACCCGAAGGAGCTACCGACCAAATGATACTTCAATCGTGGAACGGCCAAGCCGGTTGGCGCTGGATGTTCTGGGCTGGTACGGTTCCAGCCTTGCTCTTTTTTATTTTCTCATTTTTCATACCTGAAAGTCCTCGTTTCCTGGCCAAATCAGGAAACTGGAAAGCAGCCAATGCTATCTTGGAGCGAATTGGCGGAACTCAATACGCTATTCAGGAACAAAAGGAAATTGCAGAAACCCTTAAAGGGACGGATTCGAAAATCGACTGGAAGATATTGAAATCGAAAAAGGTTCGACCTGTTCTGATTCTGGGGATTGTTCTGGCTGTCTTTCAGCAATGGTGCGGCATTAATGTGATTTTCAATTATGCCGAAGAGATTTTCTCATCGGCTGGATATTCCGTAAGCGATATACTTTTCAATATTGTGATTACCGGAGCTGTTAATCTGATATTCTGCTTGTTAGCCATGCGAATGGTCGATAGCTGGGGTCGCCGGAAGTTGATGTTACTAGGGTCGCTCGGCTTAGCTGTTATCTACGTTTTATTGGGAACCAGCTACTTTTTTGAGTTGAAAGGCTTGGCCATCCTGGTTCTGGTGATGTTTGCAATCGCGACCTATTCAATGACATTGGCTCCAATAACCTGGGTTATTCTTTCCGAAATATTTCCGAACAGCATTCGTGGTGCAGCCATGTCCATTGCGACAACTGCACTTTGGATAGCCTGTTTTGTGCTTACTTATACTTTTCCAATCCTGAATAAATTGCTGAATGCTAGCGGAACTTTCTGGTTGTACGGACTAATTTGCCTTTCAGGATTTGTATTTATCCTGAAAAAATTGCCTGAAACCAAAGGCAAATCGCTTGAAGAAATTGAAAAAATGTAAAAGCCTCCCCCAAACCTCCCGACAAATCGGGACAAGCTATCCGAAGGAGGGGCTTAAAATGGTCTCCGGTGAATTTCCCATTTGCCAACCTACTTTTTCCAGAAAAGATTGTAGCACTTAATAACTATAAGATTTGTAGACACTGAAATTGAAGATCAACTTATAACAATGCGCCTTAAGACTCCCCCTTCGGGGAGGTTGGAAGGGGCTAATACTTAACCTTATGAAACACAAATTAATCCTTATTATCGTTCTGGCCATTTTGGCATTCTCTTGTCAAAAGACTGTAGTTCAACAAAAAATCGATCTTGCCGGAACATGGAATTTTGCTCTGGATCCTGAGGACAAAGGATTTGCCGAAAGTTGGTTTAAACAGGTTCTGACAGATACCCTGTCTTTGCCCGGATCTCTGACCTCCAATGGGATAGGTGATGAAATTACTCTCAAGACTCCGTGGATCGGCCAAATTGTGGATAGCTCGTTTTATAAAAATCCGGAATATGCTAAATTTCGCGAACCAGGAAACATCAAGATTCCGTTCTGGCTCCAACCGGTGAAATATTACAAAGGTGCTGCCTGGTACCAAAAAGATGTTTCGATTCCGGAAGATTGGAACGGACAGTTTGTGGAACTTTTTCTGGAACGCTGCCACTGGGAAAGCCGTTTGTGGGTTGACGACAACGAAATCGGGATGCAAAATTCATTGGGAACGCCGCACAAATATGACCTGTCCAATTTCCTGAGTCCCGGCAAACACCGGCTGACACTTTGCATCGACAATCGGGTGAAAGACTTCGATCCTGGTGTGAATTCTCACAGTATCTCTGATCATACGCAAAGCAACTGGAACGGAGCGGTCGGTCTGATATACCTCGAATCCAGACCCACGATCAACATAAAAAATATTCAGGTTTTTCCTGATATTCAGAATAAACAGATAGCTGTAAAAGTAAAGGTTCAGAATCCAACCGGAAAATCCACTTCAGTAAAAATAGACCTGAAAGTTGTTGAAAATGCCAAAAACGAATTGAAGAATTTTGATTTGAAGGAAGGCGAAAATATCCTGGAAATGAGCCTTCCGATGGGCGATGATGTGAAACTCTGGAGTGAATTTCATCCAAATATCTATTCTCTCGAAGCCAACTTGACTGACAAAACTTCAGGCCAAACGGATGTTTCTGAAACCACTTTCGGGATGCGCGAGTTTAAAACGTCAGGAAAGCAAATACTGATCAACGGACAGCCCACATTTTTGCGAGGAACTTTGGAGTGTGCCATTTTCCCGAAAACAGGTTATCCGCCAACCGATGTCGCTGAATGGCTGCGGATTTTCGACGTTTGCCGCGCTCACGGTTTGAACCATATACGATTTCACTCCTGGTGTCCGCCAAAAGCTGCTTTCGATGCTGCCGATCGAACCGGATTTTATCTTCAGGTTGAATGTTCTTCATGGGCAAACCAGTCCACCACCATCGGCGATGGAAAACCGTTTGATAAATATCTGTATGAAGAAAGTCAGCGTATGGTTGACGAATATGGTAATCATCCATCGTTCTGCATGATGGTTTACGGAAACGAGCCGGGAGGTGCCAATCAGATTCCATTCCTGACCGAATTTGTTAAATTTTGGAAAAACAAAGACAGTCGTCGGATTTATACCGCCGGAGCAGGTTGGCCCATTATTCCTGAAAACGATTATCTGAGTACACCCGATCCGCGCATTCAGGCTTGGGGACAGGAATTGAAAAGTATTATCAATGCCGAAGCTCCCCGAACCAATTACGATTGGTCGGCATTCAACTCAAAATATCAGCAACCCGTGCTGAGTCACGAAATCGGGCAGTGGTGCGTTTATCCGAATTTTAAAGAGATTGCCAAATATGATGGTGTACTAAAAGCCCGCAATTTTGAACTTTTTCAGGAAACGCTGAAGGATCATGGAATGGCTCAACTGGCCGACAGCTTTTTGCTCGCTTCCGGAAAATTACAGGCACTTTGCTATAAAGCCGACATTGAAGCGGCCTTGCGTACCAAGAATTTTGGTGGATTTCAATTACTCGATCTGCACGATTTTCCCGGACAGGGAACGGCTTTGGTGGGTGTTTTGGATCCGTTCTGGGGCGAAAAAGGATACATTTCTCCGGCAGAATACAAACGGTTCTGCAACTCAACGGTTCCGCTGGCACGCATGAAAAAACTCATTTTCACCAACAACGAAACCTTCGAAGCAGCCGTTGAGCTTGCTCATTACGGGGATGGACCAATTCGTAAATGTACTCCGGAATGGAAAATAACAGACAAAACCGGACAGGTCATTCAATCCGGAAAATTAGATCAGATGGATATTCCTCTGGGAAATGAGATTAAACTTGGAAATATTTCTTTTCCGCTTTCTTCGGTCACCGATGCACAACAATTGGTTTTGGAAGTTCAGGTTGATAGCCTAAGCAATAGTTGGGATTTCTGGGTGTATCCGGCAAAAAAAGAAGCGATTTCAGGAGAAGAAAATATTCGGATTGTTCAGAAACTGGATGCTCAAACCGCTCAATTCCTGGAAAATGGTGGTTCGGTTTTGCTGAACCTGAAAAAGGGAACGCTGTCAAAAGAAATGGGTGGCAACATCAAAATCGGCTTTTCAAGCATATTCTGGAATACGGCATGGACAATGGGTCAGGCACCAAATACACTCGGTATTTTGTGCAATCCAAAACATCCGGCACTGGCTGAATTCCCAACCGAATACCACAGCAATTACCAGTGGTGGGATGCCATGAGCCATTCAGGAGCAATTATTGTCAGTAGTTTTCCTTCTGAAATTAAACCAATAGTTCGGGTAATCGACGATTGGGTAACCAATCAACCGCTGGCACTGATTTTTGAAGCTAATGTTGGCAAAGGCAAAATACTGATTTCAGGAATCGACCTGACCACAGATTTGGCCAAACGACCCGAAGCACAACAATTGCTCTTCAGCCTGAAAAAATACATGGCTGGCGAAAAATTTAACTCAAAAGTGGAAATGGAAGCCGAACAAATCAAAAAATTATAGCCCCATCCCCAACCCTTCCCCAGAAGGAACGGGAGCAGGGTATTGATAATCATGAATGTTCAATTTATTTGAGATTTAAATTAAACGAGATTCCCCCCACCCATCCTTTGGAAGGGTCGGGGGAGGCTTCTAAGAAAAAGCTATGACCAAATTATTTAGCAATACTCTAAACTCCCCTCCTTCGGATAGCTTGTCCCGATTTGTCGGGAGGTTGGGGAAGGCTTCAGTCTGGTACGAAAAAGTAGTCATTCCAACTTATGGAATCGGGAAACCTGAAAAGAACCCAATGTTTCTGGAGAAACGGGTTTATCAGGGAAGCAGCGGCGTAGTGTACCCACATCCGGTGATTGAGAAGATTCT
>JBBQMW010000135.1:0-10080 GCA_038329265.1 Bacteroidales bacterium
GACTATTTGAAACCAACAGGAAAATTCACGAGAAACTTTATTGGTTTAAGCCGCGAAGCGCCTGCTATGGTCAAACATAATAGCAAGTATTACCTTATAACATCGGGGTGTACAGGCTGGGCACCAAATAAAGCTGAATACGCCGTGGCCGATTCAATTCTTGGAGAATTTAAAATCCTGGGCAATCCTTGTTATGGTCCCAATGCCGATTCCACTTATTTTGCGCAAAGCACTTTTATTCTTCCTGTTGAAGGGAAAGAAAATGCCTATATTGCCATGTTCGACCAATGGAATAAACTCAATCTTGAAGACTCGCGCTATGTGTGGTTGCCTTTGAAATTTAATGGCGATTCAATGAATATTCAATGGGAAAGTATATGGAAACTCAGTGTATCCGGGAGGTAAGGTTGAAGTTCATCTTGATGCCATCGGGTAAAATATTGAATCCATAAGTTAAACTCTACACCCCAATGAAAAAATTACTTTTTCTATTAGCTTTAACGCTGCTGTTTGCCTGCAAAAATAAACCATCCTCAAGGGGAATTGAACCAAAAGCTACCGATTCAACCGTGCTTTACATTGACCTGTTTCATGATACGCACACTGATTTTGGCTTTACCGACCATCCTATCATTGCCGAGGATGTACAGAAGCGGTTCTTAGACATTGCTGTTGACATGGCCATGGAAACTTCAAACAGCCAGCATCCATTCTGCTGGACTGCAGAGGCTATGGAAATTGTAGTACAATGGTGGAACGAAGCATCGCCTGAAAGGCGCAACCAATTGAAAAAACTGATTAAAAACAAACAAATCAGTATCAATGCATTGCCTCTGCATTTTGCGCCGCTTGCCGATGACGAACAAATGAAAACCCTCATCAGTTGGGTGGACGATGAATTATGGTCAACATTTCAACCCACAGTAGCCATGCAAAATGATGTGAACGGTTTTCCACGGTCGGCTGCTATAAAACTGCTAGACAAAGGCATAAAATATTTCTGGACAGGAATAAACGATTTGAATAACGGCGCGCCTTTTAAACAACCTTTTCCATTCTGGTGGAAAATGCCCGATGGCCGGAGGATGCTTGTGATGTGCGGATTGCCTTATTGGGAAGGCTATGGCTTTTTTGCCGAAAAAGACTGGAGAAGCACCCAACGCGAAGCCAATAATTTACAATTCTGGTCGCCGCGCGAGGGCGATATGCTTCAGTCTGATGAAGCATCGGTGCGGAAAGCGCATGAGATTTGCCTGAAGAAAATTAAAAAAATGAAAAAGGAAGGCTACAAATACGATTTCATAACAACTTCTATCACAAATCAATGGCGCATCGACAACGACGGTCCATTTTCTGGTTTATCTGCATTTGTTGCCAAATGGAATGAATTAGGACTGCAACCACGGCTAAACCTTGTTACCATTGGCGAAGCGATGCAAAAAGTGGAAAGCCGCGTGGGGAAAATCCTTCCCGAATACGAAGGCGAGTGGACCGACTGGTGGGCATTCGGAGCTATGGCAAATCCTCCGGAACTTTCAGCAGTAAAGCAATCTGTAAACTACCTCGATGCTGCACTTTCGCCGGTTTGGGGCCAACTCACCGAAGGTGAACTTGTTGAAGCCAATGAAATTAACCATTTATTATGCCGGTATTACGAACACACCTGGGCAAACAACGAATCGTACGACAATCCTTATGGCGCTTTTAACGTTGGGCATTTGGCCGAAAAAGCAAAATTTGCCTACTATCCTTACGAAAAAGCCAAATGGCTATTGGCGCAGCGTGTGCGTAAACACCTCTCTAACGAACCCGAAGGTTTGTATGTTGTAAACACACATAAAAACCCATATTCAGGTTGGGTTGAACTTGATATCAATGGTTTTCGCAGTGTGAAATATAAATATGTTGAAAATACTGAAACCAAAGAACAAACTGAGTTGAAGTTTTCGAATATTGCCAAATTCTGGGTCAGCAGCCTGCAACCGCAGAAAATTTACCGGTTTATGCTCAAAACCGGCGAATTTAAAAAAACTGTCAAGCCAACCAGTAAGCCCGACATAAAAACTGACAAAAACAACTGGCCTGTTTCCGTAACCTGGGAAGGTATGAAAGAACCTTTATTTACCGAAGGATTAGCCAACATAAAACAATTGCAAATTTCGAACTACAAAAACGACAGGTATGCTTTATTTCACGATATACCATTTATGGAAGACAGCCTCCGGAAAGTTACACTTGCCAAAATAACACGGGTAATCGAATCAAGTGCGGATAGCAAAGCCGACATGGAGGAGAACGAATTTTCTGTAAAATATACACAGAAAATTAAGCACCCCCGTATGAACTGGATTATACGGCAGGTTGAAATTTTTAAAGGCGAGCCTAAAATTTCTGTAGTTGTGAAGTTCGACCGCATATCGTCCAAAGAAGCTGAGATTATATATGTTGATTTCCCCTTGCCAAAGGGCCTGAAATCGCCCAAAGCATCTTGCGGCGGGGTGCCTTTCGATTTATACACCGACCAGCTACCTAACACATGCAAGGATTATTTTGCCGTTGACGGGTGGGTTGCCTACAATACCGAAACCAACGGAAGCTGGATTTGGACAAGCCGCGATGTTCCATTGGTTACCTTTGATACACCCAGCCTTTGTGCCCGCCTTAAAAACGCCCCCGAAAATGTTAACAATCTAATGGCTATGGTTTACAACAATAATTGGTGGCTCAATTTCCTAACGAATTGTCCGGGCGAGATGACATTTAATTTCGACCTGCAATGGCAAAAAAACACACCAAGCCCAACTGAAATACGCGACATAGCAAAAACAAATTTTCTTCCACCGGTTGTTTTCCGAAATCCGCCTACACGTGAAAACCCTATTGAATTGAAAAATATGACGCAAGTAATTTCCGGCAGGAATTAATTAGATTTAAAACCTTTTAACCCGGATATGCAATGGGCGAATTTTAAAATATCAGAATTTAGTTAAGGATGGTGTCATTATCAACTAATTATACAACAATGGTAAAGAAATATTTAATAAATTTTGTAGTATCTAATTCAATTCTTGTATTCATGCTGATAGGGATTTCAAACCAAATATTTTGTCAATCGCATAAAATTAAAGTGGGAATTCCAGAGACAATTAGCAATAACCAAGGCGATACATGGATCGCTGCTTTTTCGGTCGGAGATACAATTTATACCCCATCTAACGACACAAAAGGATTTTATGAATGGTCTCAGAATTTCAAGAGTAACATTGCATTTAATAAATTCGTTTTAAATAAATATCCATTTCCGGGTATTACCATTAATCAAATGACGGAATATGGATCTGAGGGACAAAAAGGAACTGATAGTTGTACTTGGAAATCGAGCGGTTGTTACGCTATTGATAGTGTAATATATTGGGTAATTGCCCGGCATAGGTATGGTGATGATTCGGGTGATGCCAACAAAAGGCAATTAGCAAAAAATGCAAGCATTATTAAATCATACGATAGAGGAAAAACATGGATTAGAACGCAAGTAGAAAACTACGAACAACCTATGTTCCCTGGTTCTCGTTTTGCGACTCCATATTTTATTCAATTTGGAACTGATGGGTATAGTGCAGTTGATAATGCTGATAAATACGTTTATGCCGTTTCAAATAATGGATTTTGGGATAATGGTGATAATCTTATTTTAGGTAGAGTGCCTCGAAATAAAATAGCAGGATTAAATGCAGCCGATTGGCAGTTTTATACCGGAGGCGATGGAATGAAAGATAATTGCTGGAACAATGATGTTAATAAGGCAAAATTGATTATTGATAGTCCGGGAAAATTAGGTATGTCAGGGATAGTTTATAATGCTGCAGTAAAAAAGTATTTATACATTGGGTGGTATTACCCTGCAGGTGGAGGAAAATTGCCAAATGCAAGCCGGAAAACAGTTTGGGATTTCTATGAATCTGTTAAACCATGGGGTCCTTGGATAACAATAGGTTCAGTTAGTTTTGAACCACAAGGATATTACTCACCTCAAATTTGTCCTAAACTTATTAGCGACAATGGTATGAAATTTACAGTATTTACTGCTGGCGATTGGTATGACGACAGGTTTTACCGATTAACCCTTGTGCCAATTGAAATATTAGTAAAATAAAAACACCAGCCTATCAGCACTGCCCCGTTTGTAACGAGGGGTTAATAGTTCTGAGTTTACAGCTCAATGCACTTTTCACTTTCTCAACTTATTATTCCTCTTTTGCTGTTTAACAGACTCAAAACAACAACATATAGTTACCGATTGCGCTCAAACGAATGGCAGTTTCCTGTTTCCATGTATTTGGGCGAGGTAATCGAGGCAGAACCAGCAGCCGAATTTCTCGGTAACCCGAAAGAAGTACTGACTAAGGAATATTTGGACGGATATTTTAGTTAATACCAGAATTCAATTGTTTATAGATATCCTGAATGACTAATCCGGCGATTGTAAAACCGTAAATGGCGGTGATGTGGGCTACGGTGCCATTCACCACAGCTTTCAGGCTGCACCATTCGTGGTCGGCCAAATCCGGGTCGCCGGCTGCATCTTTCGATTTTGGACACAAACATTTTTCCGTGCCACAGGATGAACCGGCTCCTTTATTTTCGAGCAGTTCCTCGCTGTAAACGCACATAAACTCTTTGGCAGGCAAGTCGCCTTTCCGAATTTTTTTGCGAACTATATGGCCTAAAGGACAACCTTTCACTTTCCAGAATTCGGCAACCCTGATTTTGGTGGGATCCATCTTTAGTGAAGCGCCCATTGACGAAAAAAATACCGCTCTGGTTCGGGTGGCTTTCCGTATCAGATCAATTTTGTTGCTCAGGCTGTCGATGGCATCAATGATGTAATCGTACGAATCCAGTTCGAATGAGTCGGAAGTTTCGGGTTCGTATATTTTTTGAAGTGCAGTGATTTCGGCGGAAGGATTGATTTCGAGCAGGCGTTTTTTCAGCGCTTCGGTCTTGACTTCGCCTACAGTTTTTGTTGTGGCATGAAGCTGCCGGTTAACATTAGTTACACAAACCCGGTCAGAATCGACAATAGTCAAATGGCGTATGCCGGTTCGGATAAGGCTTTCGGCACACCAGCTACCAACGCCGCCAATACCGAAAATGATGACTCTTTTTTCGGCAATCTCATTCATCTTTTCTGTTCCAATCAACAACTCGGTGCGTTGAAATATTCCTTTCTCACTTGCCATCATTCCCAATTAATTTTTTTTCAATTCAATAAATAAGGCGCAAATGTATAAAAAAAGAGTTGAAAGATTTGTATTCGGGTTGAGGCTAACTCATTGTATTAAAATAGAAAAGGCTGTCCTCTGACAGCCTTTTCACCCGTTTGAGACGGGAAACTAACCTAAACCAACTAAACCTAATAAACCATGAGCTATCAAAGTAACCAGCTTTGAAGCTATTTAAATAAACATCGAAGCAGCACTTTGGTTCGCCAAGTGTATTATATTTTTAAAATAATTTTTCAATAGAACTTTCAGCGGACTGAACGCGGCAAAGATATTAAAAAAACTTTCGTTTTTCAACAGTCTATTCTTAATAAATACACGAATGTTAATGTATTTTATTACTGTACTTACAGTTACTTTGTTGCGAATTCAAAAATAACGGATATGAAACCTGTTAGCATCGTATTTCTCCTGTTTCTGGCCATAATATCTTTGGGTCAAAGTTCTCCTAAGCGCGAATTTCGTGCAGTATGGGTGGCAACTGTGGCCAATATCGACTGGCCATCGAAACCCGGACTTTCGACTGATCAGCAAAAAAAGGAAGCGATTGCAATATTGGATATGCACGCAAAAAACCGTATGAATGCGATCATTATGCAAATCCGGCCAGCTTCGGATGCATTTTATCCGTCGGAACTTGAGCCTTGGTCGCGGTATTTAACCGGAACTCCGGGAAAAGCTCCTTCTCCATTCTATGATCCGCTCCGTTTTTGGATTGAGGAATGCCACCAGCGAAACATGGAGTTTCATGCCTGGTTGAATCCTTTTCGCGTTGCTCAGGATGCCAGCCAGCCATTGGCCAGCAGTCACATTGCATTTCAGCACCCCGATTGGATTGTGAATTATGGAGGGAAATTGTATTTCGATCCTGGATTGCCCCAAACACGCGAGTTTGTGGTTAAAGTGGTTACTGATATTGTTGCCCGTTACGATGTGGATGCCATTCATTTCGACGACTATTTTTATCCATATCCGCTGAAAGATGAATTTCCGGATACAAACTCGTTTGATCAGTTTAATCGTGGATTTCAGGCAAGTCAGAAAGCTGATTGGCGCAGAGATAATGTGGATATCATCATCAAAATGCTTTCTGAAAGTATTAAAAAGACAAAGCCATGGGTCAAATTCGGGATTAGTCCGTTTGGCGTTTGGCGCAATAAAGCCGATGATCCGGACGGATCGCAAACTACTGCCGGAACAACCAATTACGATCACTTGTATGCCGATATCCTAAAATGGCAGAAAAATGGCTGGATTGATTATTGTCTTCCGCAGTTGTACTGGCAAATCGGTAATTCTTCTGTCGATTTTCTGACACTTAGCCAGTGGTGGGCCGAACATGCGTATAACCGGGCCATGTACATTGGCCACGCAGTGTATAAATTGGATGCTAATTCTACGATTCCTGAATGGCGTGATCAGAATCAACTGGTACGGCAAATTGAGACCATCCGCCAGATTCCGCAATTGGGTGGTAGCGCATTTTACAGCAGTGTTCATTTTAAGCGCGACCTGTTTGGTTTCGAAAAATCACTTCAGAAAAAATTGTATAAATACCCGGCATTGGTGCCTGCCATGCCATGGATTGACAACAAAGCTCCTCAGGCTCCAATAAAATTCAGGAAAAGGGGACACCGGCTGATGTGGAAGGAAACCAAAACCGAAAACGAAATGGACAAGGCGATGAATTATGTGGTGTATTTGAATCTGGAAGGGCAAAAATTTGATGCGAAAAATCCTGAAAATATTTTCACAATTACCCGTGATAAAAACATCGTTTTTAAACCAAATTCCCGTAAATTACAGAGAAAATACGAGGTAAGGATTTCTGCTCTCGATCGCCTTCACAACGAAAGCGAAATTACAAAGGTGAAAGTGATAAAATTATAAAGGTTAACGGTTATGAATCGAAATGTCGATTGTTTTTTTGTATTCAGCAGCGAAGAAGCCAGTCAGAAACTGGTCAATCAGTTCAGGGAATCGACCCTGGTCAGGAAGGTTTATATACTGTCGAAAAATCAGGTATATCTGGAAAATTGCGAGCTTGTACTGGTTGAAGAAAATGTTTCATGTTCTGCCATCCGTCAAATTGCAAAATTGGTTCAGTCTGAATATGCGCTTCTTGCACTGGGCGATTCCACATTGACGTTGGGACAGGGAGCTGTTGAACGCATGATTCAGGTTGCCGAAAATACCGATGCACCCATGGTTTATTCCGATTATTTTGAAATCAAGGAAGATCATCTTTCTCCGCATCCGCTAATCGATTACCAATTGGGAAGTCTGCGTGACGATTTTAATTTCGGACCGGTTCGCTTTTACCGGGCTGAAGTTTTGAAAGCTTTCCGATACGAAAATTATGAAATGCTGAAATATGCCGGTGGTTATGCTTTGCGTCTCCGGGCAAGCCGAATGGGCGAACTGGTGCATATTCCTGAATATCTGTTTACAATGATTGAAACGGATACTCGGTCTTCAGGAGAAAAGCAATTTGATTACGTGAAATCTGCGGCCCGTGAGCGTCAGCTTGAAATGGAGCAGGTTTGCACCGCTCATTTGCGCGATATTGGGGCACTGCTTTTGGCTCCTTTTCCGGAAACCGTTTTGGCGCATTCGTTTGAATACGAAGCAACTGTAATTATCCCCGTTCGAAACCGTGTAAAAACAATCCGCGATGCCATTGTTTCAGTTTTAATTCAAAAAACTTCGTTTAAGTTTAACCTGATCGTCGTTGATAATTATTCAACCGATGGAACAGCCGAAATCCTTCAGGAATATGCCACGCAGGAAAAACTGATTCATGTGATTCCTGAACGGAAGGATCTTGGAATCGGAGGATGCTGGAATGAGGCAATTTTTCATCAGGCGTGCGGAAAATTTGCAGTGCAACTCGACAGCGATGATTTGTATATGGATGAAAATACGCTGCAGATTATTGTCGATAAATTTTATGAAGACAATTGCGCCATGGTCATTGGCAGCTATCGTATGACCAATTTTAATCTCGAAGAAATTCCTCCGGGAGTGATCGATCACCGCGAATGGACGGATGACAACGGTCCAAACAATGCGCTGAGAATTAACGGCCTTGGCGCACCCCGCGCCTTTTACACGCCTATTCTACGCGAAATCAGGGTTCCCAATGTGAGCTATGGTGAAGATTATTCGCTAGGACTGGCCATTTCGGGAAAATATAAAATTGGCCGCATTTACCAACCCTTGTATTTGTGCCGCCGTTGGGAGGAGAATACCGACTCGTCGCTCGATGTGGCGAAACAGAATGCAAATAATCTGTATAAAGATCGCATCCGAACATTCGAACTTCAGACGAGAATCCTGCGAAACAAAAGGATTGACCCTGACAAAGCGTGGATGGAAAAAGACTAGATTTTATTTAAACTGACTGTCCTTTTTGTTAAGCTCAGTCCCGACTTGGGCTAATAAACGATCAAAATCGTTTTGAGTTATTATTCTTTCCTTGCGATCAGGAAACATCTTTTTAAACGGGAATTTAAAGTTTAGCCTGAATTCGAGCTGATAGAGACTATTTAGCGTTTCGCCGGTTGAGGCGTATTCCGGAACTTTTAATTCCATTGGTTTCATGTTCGTACTTGCCCAGCCGGGTACCAGCCAGGGTTGCAGACACGGATAAACCTGAACCTGTCGTTGCAACAATACTTTGCTGCTTGGGAATCGTTTTTCGCGCGTCCACCAAACGTTACGAACGGCTTCCATTGCCAAATACGTTTCCGCTTCGCTGGTGACTGCATCCAAATCTTTCAGTGTTTCGGCAATTATTTGGGTAACCGCTTCTTCGTAGGGAAGTTCACTTTGTAAAGCCTGTATTCCTATGGTTATACCCAGCAAATTCGAATATGCGTCTTCAATTGAAAAGCTCGAATACCGTTCAGGAACAAAAGGGATGGTTGAAGCCCCAAACCAGGTAGCAATTTCGTGCCACACTGATAGGTCGTATGCAATTTTGCCGGAAAGTAAAATCAGGTCAATGTCTTTCAAACTGGGAGGAATCTGAACAGTCAGATTTTTCTCTCCGCCTTCATGTCCAATCAATATCGACAATTTACCTTTTGCCTTATTTTCTTTCAACTGGATATATATGTAGGCCATCCAGTCAATCTGGTCACGCAGATGCCCCATGTCAACAAATCCACCGCGACGGGTGTAAATTATCCCGTTCTCTTCACTGTCATCGCCCAAATAGTGATGCGAACCGATCTTATCCAGCCCAGTAATTTCTGTCAGTTTAACAATTGGAATGGCAGCCATTTGCATGTCAGTTCCAAAAGCACAACAAGTTCGAATGATACGATGTGGTTTTGTATTGGGTTGAATGGCAGTAAATTCAGGAGCTTTGGCCTGAAGATTTATGGTGAGAAGAATTAACGATGTAAAAAGTAGTATGTTTTTTAATGCTCTCAAGTACTTAGTTTTTAAATGCTGTAAATGTACAAGAAAATTGATTTTTTAATCAGATTGTATTCGTTGTTATAAATCTTTAACATTCCGGATAGCTGTTAATAATTCGTTAAAATGTCAGTTTAATACAGGCAATAGAGTAAAAAGGAAAATATATAATCTGATATTTGTATAAATAGTTTGTGTATAGTGCTATTCATTGTCAAAAAGATATTGAAAGATGGAATTCAAATGTAAAAAGGCAGGCAATGAATGTTACGGGCTTAAGGAGCTTGTACTGCTGTTTGATATCAGTCAGCGACTGATTCAGAGCAAGGAATTGAAGAACGATTTATCCGGAATACTTGAAATGCTGGTTAGG
>JBBQMW010000136.1:0-10034 GCA_038329265.1 Bacteroidales bacterium
TAGGCATGTAGTTCCGGTCTAATCTCACCTGTAATAAAATTGATTCCATGTTTTGTTGTAAAAACAATATGGACATTTACTTTGGCTAATGATTGTGGCATGATGTTGAATTTTAGTTGTACTTAAAATTAGTTCTTTTTAATGAAATCTCAATAGGTTTTAATGGGATTCCCAAGGTTTCGTTTCACTACACCCTGTGCTTTTACAGGTCGGTCCTTCAGACCTATATGCTGGATTAAGAATGCAAGGGGCAAAGCCCCGATATGTACCAGCATAGTCCGAAATGAAATGGAGGGCTATGACTGAAAAATGATGATTTGATTCACAGGGTTTCGCTTCGCTGCACCCTGTGCTTTTACAGGTCGGTCCTTCAGACCTATATCGAAATATTACAAGGGGCAAAGCCCCGATATGCAACAGCATAGTCGGGAATGAAATGGAGGGCTATGACTGAAAAATGATGATTTTATTCCCAAGGTTTCGTTTCACACCACCCTGTGCTTTTGAAGGTCGATCCTTCAGACCTATATGCTGGATTAAGAATGCAAGGGGCAAAGCCCCGATATGTAACAGCATAGTCCGGAAATGAAATGGAGGCTATGACTGAAAAATGATGATTTGATTCCCAAGGTTTCGTTTCACTACACCCTGTGCTTTTACAGGTCGGTCCTTCAGATCTCTATCGAAATGTTACAAGGGGCAAAGCCCCGATATGTAACAACATAGTCCGAAATGAAATGGAGGGCTAAGATTTTATGCAAATTGAACTTTTTACTCCAAATCAACGTTACCATCGAAACAATTTAAATACAAAAGCTATGAAATTTGTCGTAACAGGTTCATTGGGAAATATCAGCAAACCTCTTGCTGAAAAATTGGTTGCTGCCGGACACAGCGTGACTGTTGTAAGCAGTAACACAGATAAAACTGCACAAATTGAAGCTCTGGGAGCCAAAGCTGCAATAGGTTCGGTTAATGATGTTGCTTTTCTGACGACAACATTTACTGGCGCTGACGCTGTTTACACCATGGTTCCTCCCAATTTTGGTGCTACCGATTGGAAAAAATACATTGCCGGAATAGGTGAAAATTATGCAGATGCCATTAAAGCTTCGGGAATAAAAAATGTGGTCAACCTAAGCAGCATGGGTGCTCATATGCCCGAAGGCTGCGGTCCGGTAAGCGGTTTATTCTTTGTTGAAAAGGCTTTGAACGAACTGGAAGAAGTGAACGTAAAACACCTTCGTCCCGGATTTTTCTATACCAACTTTTTGGCCAATGTTGGAATGGTAAAACACATGGGCATTATTGGTGGAAATTATGGTGAAGGTGCAACCCTTGTTATTGTTCATCCTGAAGATATTGCTGAAGTTGCTGCCGAAGAGTTACAAAAACTGAACTTCAAGGGTAAAAGCATCCGGTACATTGCAAGCGATGAGAAAACGACCAACGAGGTTGCAGCCATTTTGGGAACGGCTATCGGTAAACCTGAACTTCCCTGGGTGAACTTTAAAGATGAAGAAACGCTGGGCGGAATGTTGCAGGCCGGAGTTCCGGAAGAAATTGCTAAAAACTATGCAGAAATGGGTACAGCGATGCGCAGTGGGGAAATGGATTCTGACTACCTGAAGAATAAACCATCTGTTTTTGGAAAGACGAAGTTCGAAGCTTTTGCTCCAGTTTTTTCGGCAGTTTATTCACAATCCTGAAATTTATTCACGGGGTGATTTCAAGTCATCCCGTGAATAAAATATTGCTATTTGGATTCTGATGTCTCCCAAGGCACCAATTTCGATGGATAAAAATTGATATTCATCGCTTTCATTCGTTTGCCATGATTGGCTAAACGAACTTTATAATTTTCCCAGTTTCTCATTTCTGATGGAGTCCAGCCAATTTCGGCATATCCGGGCAAGCGAGGAAAAATCAGGTATTCAGCCTCTTTTGAATTCGAAACAGTTTCTGACCATAATGGAGCCTCAATACCAATAATATTTTCTTTTCTGATTTCAGGAACCAGTCTTGCCGGATCCCAGTTATAAGCCTTATCAACTTCGATATAGGCTGCCCAGTGCAAACCATATATGCTGGTAGAATCATACTGCATATCGAGATATGCGTTTTTTGACGGCGACATCAACACTTTTGCTCCCTGCGCGATACCTTTTACTGCATTTTCAGCCTTGGCCCAATATTGAACTACCGTGTTGGGCTTCATTGTAGAAAGTGCGATCTCGTCCCAACCCAAAACCTTTTTGCCGTGTGCAATTACAATCTCCTGAACACGGTTGACAAAAGGAATATAATCTTCGATTTTTGTGGCATGTGATTCGTCACCGCCAATATGCAGATACTCTCCGGGTGTTAACGCTGCCAGTTCGCGGACCACATCATCAATAAATTTGTAAGTCAATTCTTTATTGGTACAAAGTGTACTAAAACCTACCTCGATGCCGGTATACAATTCGGTGGCTTTCCCGTCGCAATTCAATTCAGGATATGAAGCCAAAGCGGCATTGGTATGGCCGGGCATATCGATTTCAGGAACAATGGTAATATATCTTTCCTGAGCATATTTTACAAGTTCGCTATATTGTTCCTGAGTATAAAATCCACCTTCACCTCCACTAACTTCGGTTTTGCCTCCATGAGCGGTTAGGTTTGGCCACGATTTAATTTCGATTCTCCATCCCTGATCATCAGATAAATGAAGGTGCAATACGTTGAATTTGTAGTAGGCCAATTGGTCGATCAGTCTTTTTACCTCATCAACACTGAAAAAATGACGGGCAACATCAATCATCGAACCACGGTAACCATACGCAGGATAGTCGCGGATAATGCCGTTCGATAACTTCCATGGCCCTTTCTGTGCTTCGCTCATTTCTACTTTTGCGGGCAAAAGCTGACGGATGGTTTGCACACCATGAAATAATCCGGCAGGTTTATTTGCAACAAGTTTGACCAATTTATTCGTGATGGTGAGTTCGTAACCCTCATCACCAAGTTCTGCGTTATTGTCCGAGATCGAAATGAAAATATTACCCGGAGCAGGCGATTCAGTTGTAGTTTTAACTTCGATGCCTAAATTGGTGGACGGATTTAGTTTATCGGCCAAATACTGCCCGATTTGTTTTAGTTCAGCCGATTCGCCCTGAACGTAAATGTCAGTCTGATCGGTTAAATCAAAAGCACCTCTTTCCGAGACCGCCGAAACAGGTTTTGGAATCAGATTCTCGTTGGCAAGGTCGGAATTGTTACATGCTGTCTGACTCAGTAGAACGGTCAGTGCCATGCCCGAAAGAAGTAGATTTTTAAGTTTTGTACGCATTTAATTGGTTAGTTTTTGGTTTACACTTCAATGTATTCAGGTTCGATTTTTTCAATTTTAAATATCACGGGCATTAACCCGTCGGTACAACAGGCAATTGAAATGCCTTTCTGTCTGATCCAGGGTAAACTTCCGCCGAACATAACGGTCATGACATCTTTTTGGATATCGGCCCATGCCCAGGAGCAAAATCCTGCCGGAACTTCATTGTAATTTTCGACAAGATACTCTTCTCCAACAAAAAAATGTGGACATCCCAGACACTGATCCGAGAGGTCTAAACTACAAAATTCTTCAACCAATTCATGGTTAATTATCTTTTTCAAAATGGTAATCTTACAACTTGCCATGGCTTCAATGTTTTAAGTATTTGAAAAAGGCAATTTACCCAAAAGACCTGTAATGCTTTTCTGTTTCAGATTGATCTATATCATTCAACCAGTTTTAATATCCGTGTTTTTTTTCCAACCGTGAAATTGACAATGACCAAGGCGAAACAGGAGCTCACAATCACAAAAGCTCCAATCATTTCAATAGTTGTAAACTGTTCGTGAAAAATAAACCAACCTGAAAGAATATTAAAAACCGGAACCATCGATTGCAGCAGTGAACCTGTTGCGACATTCACATACCTGTAACCTTCAGTCATAAATAATTGGCCAATAGTAGCGACCACCCCAACCAAAACGAGCAATAACAATTCCGTCAGATTTCCTTTAGCCTGTGTCGCTCCTGAAGGTATCAGAAACATCCAGAATCCTACAATACATTGCGAAAAGAAAATGGCGTATGAATTGTCGCTATCGTGCAATTTTTTTACGAATACAACTGCAAGTCCGGTAATGACCGACCCGGCAATGGCGATAAGTTCGTAAATTCCCATTCCTGAAAGCGATTCTTTACCACCGCCCAGCGAGAGCAAGATCAATCCGGCAAATGAAATGAAAATCACAACAAACTTGATGGGCTCTACTTTTTCTTTCAGGATAAGCATACTAAATAAAGTGGCAAAAATCGGATACGAATAAATATACACCGATCCTTTCCCAACTCCAAGTTTCAGAATGGCCAGGTAAAACAGGTAAACCGCCAGTCCACCAACTAAACCGCGCCAGAAGAGGTTTTTCTTGTCGTTAAATTTCAGTTTAATAATTCCGAAAAGTGATAAAATACCGATGATTCCCAAGCCGATCGCAAAACGGAAAAATGTAGTCTGATAGCTCGAAACATGGGGAATTGCTTTGACCAAAACAGCCATCAGCGCGAAAAACACCACTGAGCCGAGGGTAAGCAATATTCCTTTTGAATTATCTGACATGCCTGTTTTTTAAAATTTAATCCAACTTTATTTGCAAATAATTAATTTAGTTCTGGAGAAGTTTGAATTCCCTTTCGCAACGAGACCGTAATTCATGGGCTGCAAAATTGCTCATAGACAAGGTAAACTCACCATTTGATGGATTTGGATAGATATCTGCAGTTTTTTCAAATGAAATTTTGGTGATCGAAGTTGGAATTATTACTGGTTCAAGTATCCACAAGGCGCTCCACCACGAAGGCTCAACGGTTCCATACCATGCCTGATTTTGAAGTTTCTCAACATGAATGTAATCAGTTTTAACTGATTCAATCTTCATTCGTTCAAAACCATCTCCGGCCCATTTGTAAATATAAATTGCATCGTTTTTCGAATCAAGAATATCAATTTTTGAAAACCGAACATTCTGAACCCTTGTGCCTGCAAGATTGCTGCATGATATATCAATCGCTCCAATCTGGTCGTTCCATAAATCATTAAAAGTACCACATCCAAACAGGGTTATGTCCGAAAACTCATGCGTCCCTGAATCATTGAAGCTAACTCCGGGGAAAAAATTGTTTGCCCGGAGACCTGCTTCCAGATTATCTTTAATGATAATGCTATAAAACTTGTTATCCTTGCCTCTATACACGGCAGCACCTGCTGCGCGCCATCCGTTTTCAACCGTGTTGTAGCGAAAAGTATTGTTGGTACATTCCAATCCTTCAGCCGACCAAATGGCCTGTGCATCATCACCGTTATTCCTGAAATTACAATGTTCAACAATAGCATTACTTGTATATACACCAATTATACCTCCATATCCTTTTGTTTGGGTTTTCTGTGAAAGTTTCAAGCGAACTTCGTCGAAACGCATTCGGGGATTTTTATTGGTTATAAAAAGTGAGAAAATGATTGTCAATGGAATTTGAAATTTTGACATCGCAGTCATTTTAAGTTTGTCCAAATATCGGCTATAATAACCATATTTTCAAAAAAGTATTGGTTTGATTATGGTGACAAAATGAACGAAAATAGGTTCATACAAAAATGTCGAGTTCGGAAAACGAAAAAAGCCCCCTTTTCAGGAGGCTTTCAGGATTTTATGCAAATTTAATACTTATTCCAATTCTTTGATTTTGATGTTCCGGTACCAAACATCATCGCCATGATCCTGGAAAGCGATATATCCTTCTGCTGCAACATCATTCCAGTTTGGATTAAGTTCCGGAAATTTACTGTTTTTAACCAGATTTTTCCAGTCGTCAGTACCCAAATGATATTCAAGTACGGTTTCCCCGTTTTGTTTGTGAACAACAGTTCCTTTGTAAACTATAATTTCAATGGAGTTCCACTCTCCAATAGGTTTTGCATTCTGTGGTTTTGCAGGGATCAGGTCATATAACGAGCCAGACTGACGATTGCCATCTTTTCCTAAACTGCCATCGATGTGATTGATGTTGTCCAAAACCTGCATTTCAGGAGCCGTTTTCCAGATTGGCCATTCAGGAACTTCCTGACCCAGATAAAAGATTCCGGAGTTTCCGCCCTTTGAAATCTTCCATTCGGCTTTAAAATTAAAATTCTTGAATTTTTTGTCATAAATAATATCGCCACCGTTTTCGGCACCTGCTTCACCTGTGCCAGTTCCAATACAATGGAACGATCCATCAACAACTTCCCAACCTTTTGGGAATTCTGTTTTGTTATAGCCTCTCCAGCCCGTTGAGGTTGTTCCGTCGAATAATAACTGCCATCCTCCGGCAGTTTCATCTGCTGATAATTTATTCAATTCAGGAACAGCGGCAACTGTTTCTTCAGCCGCCTTTTCACCTGTTTTTTTCTGACCACTCTGACATGATACCGCGAATACAACAGTACCTGCAAGTAAAAGTGAATAGATTTTTTTCATTGGAAATTGATTTTAGTTTATTAAAAATTTAATGTGGTTTTGAATAATGAGTTACAAAGTTAAAAAAACTTAGGCGAAAAAATAAAGCATAGTATTGAATGTTGTGAATTCGTTAAACCTTAATCCTGATGATTGATATATGAATGAATTTGACTAATTTCGGTGAGTTTTTAATGAGCTTATTTTGAAACAGTTAAAAGTATTTTTATGAATCAGGTAAAAGCAAAAAGGATTGGGATTTTGACTGCCGGGGGCGATTGCCCGGGATTAAATGCAGCCATCAGAGGTGTTGGTAAAACTGCAATTGTTGAATACGGAATGGAAGTGATTGGTTTTTCATCAGGATATACCGGCTTAATTCTCAAGCAATATGTGGAATTAAAGGAAAAAGATTTATCGGGTATTTTAACCCTCGGGGGCACCATCATTGGCACTTCGCGCGAAAAACCTTTTAAGATTGTTACCGATGAGGACAATGATAAACCTGACTTGATAAAACAAAATTATCACGATTTGGGCTTGGATGGGTTGGTTTGCATTGGCGGAAACGGCACCATGAAAACGGCTCATTTACTTTCAAAAATTGGGTTGAATGTCATCGGAATTCCAAAAACCATAGATAACGATGTCTGGGGCACTGATATGACTTTCGGATTTGATTCGGCTGTGAATATTGCCACTGAGGCGGTTGACAGGTTGCACAGTACAGCAAACTCCCACGGACGGGTCATGATTGTTGAAGTAATGGGACACAATGCCGGATGGATTGCGCTTTATGCCGGAATGGCTGGTGGCGGCGACATTATTCTTATTCCTGAAATTGAATATTCAATGGCTAAAGTGTGTGCTAAAATTGAAGAACGCTACCGAAATAATAAACCTTACTCAATCATTGTAGTTGCCGAAGGAATTGTGCATCCAAAAACTATGTCAGCCGCCCGTTATTTATCCGAATCGATACAGGCCAGGGTCGATGTTGAAGCACGCGAAACTGTTTTGGGATATACCCAACGTGGTGGCAGCCCTTCGCCGATGGATCGGATATTGGCAACCCGCTATGGAGCATATGCTGCGCAATGTATTGCTGAAGGAAAATTTGGAACGATGGTTGCATTGATTGATAACGATTTAACCACTGTTCCACTCGAAGAAGTTGGCGGAAAACTCCGTTTGGTTGATCCCGACAATAATTTGGTTATTAAAGGTCGTAAAATGGGTGTTTCGTTTGGCGATGAATAAATTAAACAAACGGGTTAATGTTTTTTTCATTAACCCGTTTGTTTAAAATCTGTTAAAGTTTTTTTCTCTTCTGGAATCTCCTTAATTTGTTTTCGGAACCTTGAGACGCTCGCCGGTTCCCTGTATCATAATTCGTTCCCATTCTTTTCCATAACCAGGCTGTTTCGGCGCTTTCGGTATATTATTACCGTTTCCGTTGTCGAGCAATATGCGTCCATTTGTATTTTTCACATTCCCGTCGATGTATTTCATGAACAGATATTGGTAAAATACTTTCCAATCGGCCACTAGTTTATTGCCGGTGTAAACCGAATAGCTGGTCAGGTAATCGGTTGCACTAGCTGGATTTTGTTTGTATAATTCAGCAGACTGTTGGTCAATTATTTGAATTTCTGATGCAAACTGATTTTCGAGTTGGGCCTGGTATTTTTCAATTTCAGGATGAATGAGGTTGTAGCGTGAATACGCCCAGTTGTTTGCCTGATTGAAGGTCCAGAATGCAGAAGTTTCCGACCAGGTAATCATGGAGCCGTTACCAACAGCATAACTCTCGGGAACACGCTGCAATCCGCAATACATCGGGGCATACACGCAGCCGTCGGTATCATCAACACCAAACCAGAAAATACCGCCAATCGGATCAGGTAGCCAGCCACGCGACTGAGCAACAAAGCTATATCCGGTTTGTTGGGTGGCAATGGCGCGTTCGCAAAGATACATGGTGCTGTCAACCACGAATTCCATGGGGCGCCAGCGGTAAGGCGACTGGTATGGTCCAGCTCCGGGATCGTTACGCATATCGAGTGGTGTATCTTCATAATGGTCGCGCATGGCAGCCATCAACTGCTGAAGTGAAACCAGCGAATCGGGTTTTACCCACAATGGCAGGCGGTTCGAGACATAACCATTGGGATTTGCACTTTGATCATCCAGCTTCGAATCTTTGCTGAATTTTCCCATAGCATAGTTGGTGTAATCCTGACTTTCACGAATTTCCTGATTGATTTTCCGGAAGAAAGACCAAACACGGGCATCACAAAAACGGGCCCCGCCAAATTTCAGTGGATTGTAAATATCAGAAAAGCTGAACGATACATCGGTCCCTTTGTAAAAGCCTTGCTTTTTTGCAAAACTGATTACGTCCGGCGAATGATAAACGGTTTGCTTCAGATCGTTCCAATTGTTAGTTTTCTGAAACGGGAAAGTGGTAATCCGTGCTTGGTTGGCATGTCCGCACACATATCCGTCGGGTATTAAACGAGCTACCCAAACGGCGCCTTTTTCATACTTGCCTTTGCCGATCATTTCCATGATCCACGCTTCGTTGGCATCAGAAATGGAGAAGGATTCGCCAGAGGTTGCATACCCATATTGAGCCACCAGTTCGGTCATCACCTGAATCATTTCACGGGCGGTTTTCGAGCGTTGCAGCCCAATGCGCATCAGTGAACCGTAATCGAGAATGGCCCCGGGTTGCGAAGTGAGTGAATCCAATCCTCCCCAGGTAGTTTCGCCAATGGCCACCTGATGTTCGTTCATAAACTGAACAACCGAATAAGTGTGCACTGCTTCAGGAATAGTTCCCAGTAATTTTCCGTTTTCATAATGAAAAACCTCGCACAAATCGCCGGGCTGATGGACGGCTGCCGGGTAAAAACTGAGCGTTCCATATCGGGTGTGCGAGTCGGCTGCATAAGTAATCATGACTGAATGATCGCTGCTTGCGCCTTTTGTTACTATGAGGTTGGTGCAGGCAAAAACGCTTGAAATACCTAAGGAAAAAATAAGAATTAGACTGAATATGAGAATTTGGTTTCGCATAAGGAATTTTTTTTTGTAAAAGTAGGGAAAAGAAAATTTGAGAAAATGATAAAACCAAGGTTTTTCTCAGATAGACAATGGGGAAGAAAACAAAAATCCCATACCTGTTATTGTAAAGGGCAAACTAAACTTGCGATAGTACAACTATTTTGATTGAACTTTGGTAACACAGCAGTGATTTCATATCTCTGAAT
The DNA here is from genome assembly GCA_038329265.1 of Bacteroidales bacterium. Classification (GTDB taxonomy): domain Bacteria; phylum Bacteroidota; class Bacteroidia; order Bacteroidales; family Prolixibacteraceae; genus Aquipluma. The sequence goes on from JBBQMW010000136.1 coordinate 9,798, forward strand.
CGGCACCAGCCACTTTGAGAAAGGAGCAAATCCAGAGGATCGGGTTATCGCTTAGACAAAAGGATTTCAGAAAATGGAATCGTATTTTGCTTGCTTATTAATCTCCGATGGCAAAGCAAGAGGAACGGTTTATCTATCAATTAGTTTTCTGGTATAATCAACCATGAAAAGTGGAATATTGAGTAATCCACCATCTTGTTTTAAGTTTTTCGATGAATAACGGATACGTAATTCAGG
>JBBQMW010000137.1:0-9976 GCA_038329265.1 Bacteroidales bacterium
TAAAAAGAACTAATTTTAAGTACAACTAAAATTCAACATCATGCCACAATCATTAGCCAAAGTAAATGTCCATATTGTTTTTACAACAAAACATGGAATCAATTTTATTACAGGTGAGATTAGACCGGAACTACATGCCTATATCATTGTAACGTTATCTAAATTGGGCTCTTTCACATACGCATTATATGCCAATCCTGATCATATCCATATTCTCTGCACTCTTCCACGAACAATTACAATGGCTGATCTGGTTTCGAAAATAAAGACATCATCATCAAAATGGCTCAAGACACGAGGTATTGATAATTTTTACTGGCAAGATGGTTATGGAATATTTTCGGTCAGTACGTCAAAAATTTCTACTGTCAAAAAATATATTTTGAGTCAGCCCGAACACCATAAAGGAGTAGATTGCAAAGATGAATTCAGATTATTCCTGAAAGAAAATGGAATTGAATATGATGAGCGATATGTATGGGATTAAATATAATGTTTTTTTCTTAGCCCTCCATTTCATTTCGGACTATGCTCTTACATGTCGGGGCTTTGCCCCTTGTAATATTTCGATATAGGTCTGAAGGACCGACCTGTAAAAGCACAGGGTGGAGCGAAGCGAAATCCTGTGAATCAAATCATCATTACCAATCATAGAAATGCCACCATATTTCTCCAATTTTCCGTCTTTCAACTTGCAACTTTCTTTCTATCTTTGCGGCTCTTTATCAGAAACTTTAATCACTCGCATAAAATGGAATACAATTTCTCCGAAATTGAGCCGAAATGGCAGCAATACTGGGAAGAACACCAAACGTTCAAAACCTTAAACGACTTTTCGAAACCAAAATATTATGTGCTCGATATGTTTCCCTACCCTTCAGGAGCGGGCTTGCATGTTGGACATCCCGAAGGCTATACGGCTACCGACATCATTTGTCGTTACAAACGAATGAAAGGCTTTAACGTGCTTCATCCAATGGGATGGGACGCTTTCGGATTACCCGCTGAGCAATATGCCATTCAAACCGGAACGCACCCTGCGGTTACCACCAACAAAAACTGCGATAATTTCCGCCGCCAAATAAAATCGCTCGGATTAAGTTACGACTGGGATCGCGAAATCAATACCACTGATCCAAAATATTTCCGTTGGACACAATGGATTTTCACCAAATTATACAATTGCTGGTTCGATGCTGAAATGGGAAAAGGTCGTCCAATTAGTGAACTGTCCATTCCTGCGGATATTCAGGCACAAGGACAAGTTGCCATCAATAAATATATTGGAGAAAAACGACTGGCTTACTACGACAACGCTCAGGTTTGGTGGTGCCAGTCGTGTAAAACGGTATGTGCCAACGAAGAAGTATTGACCGACGGATCGCACGAAAAATGCGGCAATCAGGTGACCCGCAAAAACCTGAAACAATGGTTACTCCGGATTCCGCATTATGCCGAACGATTACTTGAAGGTTTGGATAGTCTGGATTGGCCGGAAGGCGTGAAAGACATGCAGAAAAACTGGATCGGTAAATCGACCGGTGCCGAAGTTGATTTTGCGATTGAAGGATTGGATGAAAAACTTCGGGTATACACTACCCGTCCCGATACTTTGTTTGGAGCCACGTACATGGTTGTTTCTCCGGAACATCCAATATTAGAAAGCCTGGTTACTCCTGAAAATACCGAGAAATTCAGACAATACAATCAAGCAGCTTCACTGAAATCTGATTTGGATCGCACCGAACTGGCTAAAGATAAAACCGGCTTTTTCACCGGTCGCAATGCCATCAACCCGATTACCGGTCAACCGATTCCAATCTGGGTGGCCGATTATGTACTGATGGGTTATGGAACCGGCGCGATCATGGCTGTTCCGGCACACGACACGCGTGACTTTGAGTTCGCACAGAAATTCAATATTCCAATCATCTGCATTCTTGATCCGAAGAGTGCCGATTGGGAAACACGCGCCAAGGTTTTGGCAGGCAAATATTGCTGGACCGAAGATGGAGCATACATCAATTCTGCCAATCCGGCCGTTAGGCTAGATTTGAATGGCCTGAACAAAAAAGAAGGAATTGCCAAAGTCGTTGAATGGCTGGGCGAAAACGGAATAGGTAAAGCAACCATAAATTTCCGACTGCGCGACTGGTTGTTTAGCCGTCAACGATACTGGGGAGAGCCATTTCCGGTGATTCATTGGGAAGATGGCGAAGTGACTTTAGTCGAAGAAAATCTACCGGTTGAACTTCCGGCGATGGAAAAATACGAACCGGGCGAGGGTGGCGAATCGCCACTTGCTAATGCACCCGAATGGTTGTACGTAACCGATAAAAATGGACGCAAAGGTCGCCGCGAAACCAACACCATGCCGCAATGGGCCGGATCGTGCTGGTACTATTTGCGCTACATCGATCCCAAAAATGATGAATCCATTTTCGACAAAAAACTCGAAAACTACTGGATGCCGGTTGATCTGTATGTAGGTGGCGCTGAACATGCCGTATTACATTTATTATATAGCCGTTTCTGGCACAAAGTGCTATTCGATTTAGGTATTGTTTCAACTTCGGAACCATTCCAGAAGCTGTTTAACCAGGGAATGATCCTGGCTTTTGCCTACCAAACAGCAACAGGTGCGAAAGTGGCCAGCGATTTAGTCGAAGAAAAGGATGGCAAATATTTCCATACCGAAACCGGTGAGGAACTGAGCCAGATCGTGGCAAAAATGTCGAAATCGTTGAAGAACGTGGTGAATCCCGATGATGTGGTAGCCAAATTTGGCGCCGACTCGCTTCGTTTGTACGAAATGTTTATGGGACCGCTCGACGATACCAAACCCTGGGCCGAAAATGGGGTAAAGGGAGTATTTGGCTTCCTGAACCGCGCTGCCCGTTTCTTCGGAACTCCGGAGAATATTGTTGACGAAGCCGACGACAAGGAAACACTGAAACTACTGCATCAAACCATCAGCAAAGTAGCTTTCGATATTGAAAATATGAAATTCAATACCGGGATTTCAGCCTTGATGATTTTCAACAACCTGGCGATGAAAAAGGGAAAAGTTAGCAAACAAACCGCTGAAACTTTTGCAAAAATATTGTCTCCATACGCTCCTCATCTGGCTGAAGAATTGTGGGAAATGTATGGTAATAAAGACACTCTGGCTTATGCACCATGGCCTGAAGTTGATCCGGCTATGCTGACCGAAGACGTATTTGAATACCCGGTCTCGTTCAATGGAAAAGTTCGTTTCAAGCTTGAATTGCCGACCGGAACTCCAGTTACGGAAGTTGAGAAAGCTGTTTTGGCCCACGAAACCTCGATCAAATGGCTCGAAGGCAAAGCACCGAAAAAAGTTATTATTGTTCCAAATAAAATTGTGAACGTGGTAATATAGAATACAAGGAAAGAGAAAATAGAAAAGCGCAGGATGAAAGTTCTGCGCTTTTTTGCGTTCACAATCTTAGGATTTTTTGGTTACATTTGTCAAAAGCAATGATATGAATGCATTAGAAATTAAAACAAATTTTCATCATCTGATCGATCGGATCAACAACGAGCATTTATTGATCAAGCTCTATCACATTATGGAACAGGCAAGTTCGTCAGATGATGGCCAATTGTGGAGCAAATTAACGCAGGAGGAGCAAATAGAATTATTAAAGATTGAAAGAGAAATATAATTTGATAACAATCTGATTTCTAACGAGCTAATGCAGAACAAGCATAAGAAATGGCTTTAAATATCAAATGGTCAATATACGCTGATCGAAGTTTCGACCGAATTCTTGAGTATCTTGAAGCGGAATGGGGCGAAAATATTACCCGTGCTTTTGTTCGCCGAACATACGACTTTCTGGATTTGCTAGCCGAATTTCCTGAAATAGGCTCGATTGAAAATACAGAGCGATAAATTTGGGGATTTGTTTTAATCAAACAGATCTTTGTTTTTTATGTTCGAAAAGACGATTCAATTATTCTCCTTAATTTTTACGATAACCGACAGAATCCGACTTTCAAGAAGATATAGCAAGTATTCAAAAAATAGGAAAGCGCAGGATGAAAATTCTGTGCTTTTTTTATTGTGCCCAATGATCATAGGTAACCATGTCAGATTTAAACCGACCACACTTGTTTTGTTCTATTTAAAATCCAAAGGAAATTTCTAAGAACCCGTTTTATAAACCTCCAACGCCGAAGGAAATGGTTGTAAAGCCCGTTCAAAAATACCAAGAGAATAAGCGATTGTCAGTCCATAGTTCGTTAAAGGGACTCCTGCCATCCGTGCCTTCATTAATCGGGAGAGCATTTCGCGACGATTCCACATGCAGGCTCCGCAATGTATAATCAGCTTAAAATCTGAGAGATTTTCGGGAAAATCGTGTCCACGGTGATGCACAAATTCGAGTTTTCCACCCACATATTGGGTTAGCCAGCGCGGAATTTTTACAGTCCCAATATCTTCACCAATCGGATGATGCGAGCAGGCTTCGGCAATTAAAATCCGATCGCCGGGTTTTAAGCGGTCAATCGTCATGGCTCCTTTAACCATTTCCGAAAGGTCGCCCTGATAGCGGGCAAAAAGTATGGAGAAACTGGTAATTAGTATTTCCGGAGGAGTGTCGGCTGCAACTTTCAGGAAAGCCTGGCTGTCGGTCACCACCAGTTTGGGAGGTTTGTTCAGGCGATTGAGTGCTTCGCGCAATTCCCGTTCTTTCACCACCATACAAAACGAATCGTTGTCGAGCAAATCGCGAATGGTTTGAACCTGTGGCAAAATTAAACGGCCTTTGGGCGCTTCCTTATCGATAGGTACGACCAATACAGCCATTTCTCCGGAACCTACCAAATCGGAAACGATACAAGGGCGATTGATATAATCTTCAGGAGCATGATTCAAAATCGCCTGCCTTAAATCAGCAATGCCAAATCCGGAAAGTGCAGACGTTTCTACAACCGGTATCTTACCTTCAGAAAAGTCTTTTACAGGAATGCTTTCAGCAACCAGCAGATCATTTTTATTAAATACTGCGATTGTTGGAATTGCCCGATCCTTCAACTCTTTCAGGATTAGTTCCTCAAACTCGCCCCATTTGCCAGCTTCGGAAATAATCAATCCGAGTTCGGTACGGTCAAAAACCTGCATTGTTTTTTGGATGCGCTTTTCACCCAAAGCGCTGGTGTCGTCGATTCCTGCGGTATCAATAAAAAGCACAGGGCCAAGTGGCAGCAATTCCATAGGCTTTTCTACCGGATCGGTAGTTGTACCGGCAATTTCTGACACAATCGACACTTCCTGATTGGTCAATGCATTGAGAATCGACGATTTACCGGCATTCCTCCGACCGAAAATACCAATGTGTAACCTGAAAGATTTGGGAGACTGCATATTCATTTGATTTTATACCGGCAAATTACATACAAGTTGTCATTTTAAAGTAAGTTCAATCAAAATTAATTACCTGAAACATGGAACAAACAAACGGGTATATTACACAATTTACCACAATGGTTTTGGCCTGATTTAAAATTGCATTTGGTATTAGTTGATGAGATTGACATAAAGGCGATTTCCAAATTATTTAGTGAGGCTGTAGAGTTGGATTTCATATTCAAAAGACTGAAAATAGGTTCGGCATCCTGAGGTAAAATTGGTCTTAAAAATAACCGGGCGGATGCTATCAACAGGTCAATCGCCATGAAGGATCAATTTATTCGGGTCAAAACCACATTTACAAGAAAGAGATTCAGGAGATCAGTTATTTAAATGGCAAGGTATTACCGGGATCAACAACATTGGCTTTAAGAACTTCAATAACCACATAATTACTCATTCCGCGCCAGAATATAGGATTATTGTATTCTTTGTATCTTAATTCAACGATTTTACCGCTGTTGCGCTCCAAAATCGCAGCAACACTATCATCAACCACGCTAAATTCAAATTCATTGCTTTGCAAAGCGCCGGGACTGGCCGTTTTGAAACCATCCTGAATCAGCCGACCTTCATACGTTTTGAAGATTACACCCTTTTTTACAAAGAAATTAAGATTCCCTGCTTTTACACCTTCTCCAAAAACAAAATAGTACCTCCACCAAAAAGCAACGCATATAATCAGAACTGCGATAATTATACCAATTCTCAAGAATTTTTTCATGGTTAATAAGTTGAAGTAGTTACTATTAAATATTGTATCATCATTCAATTCTCCAAATTTAATATAAACTATTGAATTATCAATGCCTAAAATTAAATCGATACAATCGAGTAAAACTTCTTTACCTTCAAAAATAATTATTCCTGATTCGGGTCTAAAACTTTCCCTATAAAGAGAATCGACTTGGTGTCCTTTTCCCGAATGGCAAACACAAACGGATGATCAACCCTGAAACTGTTGTCAGGTCCGACCGAAGTTACCTCAACGGTGATTCCGGTAACAGCAGCGGCTTCGGTCCCACGTTCATCCACTTTTATGTACGATTTGTGCATTACTTCTGAAATGACCAATTTGGCAGCCTCCGAAATGCCACTCAGATTAGCAACCGAAGCATTGAAAGCATCGGTCATTCCCAAGGCAGTCAACTCATTCACTAAACTATCGTCAAACTTGAATTCGAACTTTGGGAAAAATACTTCTTTCTTTTGCTCGGTCAGCTTCGAAATCCAGTCGTTAACATTTTCCGAAGTCAAAAGAGAAATAACATCATTGGTCGTTTTACCCGTTTCAGGCAAAAAAATGAGCATTGAATATTTACCGCTTCCGTAAGGCATCTCAAGCAATTCGAAACTTGGGTTGCTGTAATAATTAAAAGGATTCTCAATGTGCATGGTTGGAACCTGAACTGTTGATTGATCTTCTTTGGTAAAGTTCATGTCTGATGTTTCTTTGCTGTCGAAACGGTACTTCCATTCCCCGTTAAAATAGATGGCATTCAGCAAATACATCACCGCTTCATCGCTGACTTCTTCAATGATTTTGTCGATTTTGCCTTTGGTTTTGGTATTTACCCAACCATTCACTTTTTCGAGCGTTGCAGACGTATTCGCAAAGTCGAGCCCTTCAACTTCGGCCTGATAAAAGTTTTGATTGGTTGCTATAAAGTCGGGTTTGACTGCAAATGTATTGCGGTAAAATATGGCATTCGAAATCGATAATTCCACTTTCGGATCGTGGCTTGAGAGTGCAGCTACTAAATCTTTGTAGCTCTCATTAATATCATCCGGAGTCAGATTTGCTTTGTGAAGTAATTCCTCCATTTGCTTTTTCGTGTTGCCGTTGGTTCCATTGTAAACCATCGCCAATGCCAGTGAAACACTCATTGGCGAGATCATTGTGTTCTTTGGTTTAACCAGCGAGGCATTCACTTTCCTGAACAATTCGAAGCCGAATTGATTGTCGGCAGCTATAATTTTTGCTGATTTTTCACTTGGAGTTAAATCAGAAACCGCAGGTTCAGTTGGACTATCGCTACAGGCTGTGAATAAAATCACCAATACTAAAAATGGAAATATACGTTTCATGGTTTAAAGTTTAAATACTCTGAATTAGATGAAGTTTTAAGCTGAATGGTTGCGTTTAGCTTTCAGGCTTAACTTCCGAAAGCCAGCAAATGAAATGTGGAAAATAAAAAATGAACGCAACTATTCAGAGGTCAAATTCATCTAAGTGGTAAAATATGAAATGCCTGAAGGTCAATTAACGTTCAGGATTACATTTCAAAAGCAATTTTAACCTTTTTTGATGGATTTTTTTAGGCCCCGGAATGAATTAATTCAGTTAATTTTGGGTGATTAGAAAACAACGCACCCTTGGAAGATTTTAAAACAATCATATCTGAATGTATTGCCGGCAATCAGAAAGCTATGGCAAAACTGTATCACCAGTTTGCACCGAAAATGTTCGGGGTTTGTTTGCGATATGCCAAAGATGCCACCGAAGCTGAGGATAATTTGCAGGATGGTTTTATCAAGGTTTTTTCCAATTTAAGTGCATTCCGTCACGACGGTTCCTTGGAAGGTTGGATTCGCAGGATCATCATTAACGTATCGCTCGAAAAAATCAGGAAGCAGCATTTGCTATATCCGGTTGAAGATGTTTCGATTTATGATTCAGTTAATTTTTCGGATGATGTGATTGCAAAAATTGCGGCTGACGATCTGATGAAAATTATTCAGGAATTACCACCACGATACAGGCTGGTTTTTAACCTGTATGTGATTGAAGGTTATTCACATCAGGAAATTGCAAAGGAAATGTCGATCACACAAGGAACCTCGAAGTCGAATCTGTCGAGAGCCCGGGAAATATTGAAAAAGAAAGTTCAGGAAAATTTTGGTGAGTTAAGAGACCAAAACAATTATACAGCATGAAGGAAAATAAAAATATAGACGAACTATTCCGCGAAAAGCTTCAAAATTATGAGCAGGAACCTCCCGCTTATTTGTTGGAGAATATTTTTGCGGGAGCAGCTGTCAATAGTAAACGAAGAAGACTTGTTTTTTGGCGGATATCTGCTGTGGCAGCAGCATTGCTTCTGGCATTTATTGCCGGGTGGCAATTTAATACGAATAACAATGCCGATTTAAACAAGCAATCTTTGGCAACTATGGCGACTGACAATCAAAATATTATGGAGAATCTTATTCAGACTGAAAGCCATACAGCACAGGTTACTTCCGGAAAATCGATTCAGAAGAAAACCGATATAAATCCTGTTATTTCAGCAAGATCGACATACGAAAAGAATAATTCGAAAGTTGAAACCTCGCTGGTGGCCGCAACGAATGAATCTCACCAACTAAAACTGATACAAGGCCGTTCGAGCCTGATTCCAAATAATCCTGAATCGGTATGGAGATTGCAGAAGCAGAAACAACCTGAACAGTCTGTAAAATCAATCGATCAGCAGATTATGGAACAGAACCAACAATTATTAATGGTTCAGAATGCGGAAAAGGGAAAAGGGAAATGGCTGGTTGGAGCACAGGCTACTCCGGTTTACAGTGTTTCAAAAAGCAGCCAATCAGCACAATATGCCAAAAACATGTTAAGTTCCGAATCGTCGAATCCGGTTGATTTGGGCGGTGGATTAACGGTGGAATATAAACCGGGCAAACGGTGGAGCGTTCAAAGCGGCGTTTATTATTCGGGGCTGGCTCAAACTTCGGGAAATTCAACTTATGGAGGTTCGAAAAATTCGCTGGCAGCCGACGATGCGTCGAAGTATTTAACTACAAAAGTGAATGTGGATGCTTCGACCAGTAAAATTTCGATGAATAGTTCCGCCGGAGTCATTGAATTTAGCGGTATTCCTTCACAGGTTGTGATCGGAAATAACATCGAAACCAATTCGATGGCATCGGCTGTTTTTGTATCTGATGCCCGGTTTACTCAAAACTTCGAGTATGTCGAAATTCCTCTTTATCTGCGTTATGCGGTGCTAAATAAGCGATTTGGTATTGAAATGATGGGCGGATTCAGCTCAAATCTGCTGGTTGGTAATCAAACTTATATTGAAAGCAATTTGGGCAAAACATTAGTAGGTAAAACCAACGACATGGAAGTCATGAATTACAGCGGAACTTTGGGAGTTGGATTTAAATACGGATTATCGAAAAGCTTTTTTCTGAATCTTGAACCCCGCGTCAAATACTACCTCAACTCGCTAAACAACAACGAATCAGTCAGCTACAAACCATACACCATCGGAGTATTTACAGGATTGAGCTATGAGTTTTAACGAAGTGATCAGTGGTCAGTCTCAGTGGTCAGTCTCAGTCTCAGTGGTCAGTCTCAGTCTCAGTGATCAGTCTCAGTGGTCAGTCTCAGTGGTCAGTGGTCAGTCTCAGTCTCAGTCTCAGCAAGCATTTATTGTGAAGTGCTACTCGCGATCTCCATTGAATGACAATTGAATGACCATGAATGACTATCAAATGACTGCGAATTTCCCGAAATTCTGAATTTACACT
>JBBQMW010000138.1:0-9863 GCA_038329265.1 Bacteroidales bacterium
GGTCGAAGAATACAAAGCAGATCAGGTAAGAAAGTATGATCAAAAAATTAATCGCACAAATGCCCTGTCAATGACTCATGATATACTGATAGCCGTCTTTATAAGAAAGCAATTTGGGAAAGCACTCCAAGCCTTTGATAATGTAGTGGAAAAAACGAGGGAAATAATACGCCTTGGTCGAAGTGAACCCAGAAATAAAAAACCCAAACGAACTTACTCGATGAACTACAAACCTTTATGAACAATCATTAACTAAACGACATTGAATAAAGAATTATTAATTTTGAATTTGTAACTTGCAAGGCTAAATTATCAATTTAAAAATCAGTTTGCGACTTCGAATAAGACACTAAACCAACATGGCCAACAATAAAAATGCAACTATACGTTATCAGGCTCTCAATCGGTGCTTCCGGAATCCCGGAAGGCAGTATTACATAGAAGATTTAATTGAAGCGTGTAACATTGCCTTATTGGATATTGACCCCTCCTCCACAGGAATAAAACGGCGACAAGTTTTTGATGATATCAAATTTATGCGTGATTCGCAGGGGTTTGACGCGCCGATTGAATCTTATAAGGACAATAGAAAAGCATTTTACCGTTACGTAGACATGACTTTCTCAATCAATAATCAGCCATTAAATGAAAAGGAAGCGCATCAGCTGAGAGAGTCATTGATGACATTATCTCGTTTTAAGGGCTTACCTCAATTTGAATGGGTAGAGGAAATTAAAACCCGGTTGGAGGCAAGTTTTCATCTGAAAAGCCAGGAAAAAGTCATCGAGTTTGAGGAAAATCAGTATTTGACGGGCAAGGAACACATTGGAGTTTTGTATGATGCCATAATTAATAAGCAAGTACTCGAAATTCAATATCATCCATTTAAGCGAGAAGACTCCATGCAAATTAGTTTGCATCCCTATTTTCTGAAGCAATACAACAACCGATGGTTTTTATTTGGAGGAAACGGCAATATATCATCAATTACCACGATTGCACTCGACAGAATTGAAGAAGTCCGGTCAGTTTCAATTGAATATTTTCCAAATACGGTGATTAATTTTGAAGAGTATTTTTATGATGTGATTGGAGTGTCGGTACCCAATGAAAGAACTACTTTAAAAATTCTTTTGAAGATTGATGCAGAAAGCTGGCCTTACATTAAGACAAAACCGATTCATGGTTCTCAAAAAATCAAAAAACAGACTACCGATTTTACGATTATTGAATTACTATTGATACCAAATTATGAATTAGAAGCATTGATTTTTTCTCACGCTGACAGGATTGAAGTACTTCAACCTGAATCCCTTCGTCAACGGATAAAATGTCGGATACTTAAACTAAATGAAAAATACATATAAAGTGTGCAGAATCACTACACCGATTTATTAAACCTTTGCAAACCGAAAATTAATAGATATGGACAAACTAATTCTCGAAAATTTTAGAGCTAATAGAAAACGGTCGGAAATCGATTTTGCTCCAATAACCATATTAACTGGTAAAAACAATTCAGGAAAATCAACCATTATGAAGGCAATCCTTCTGTTAAGTGATTTTCTGAATTCAGATAATCAATTGAATCTTGAGTTTGATGGTCCTTCGGCTCAAAAACATAAAATCGATTGTATGGAGAATGCGTTATCTTGGGGTAGCGAATCTAAATCTTTTGAAATTTCATATGAAAAAGATGGGTACAGATTCTCATTTCATTTTGCGGATGCCACACTGAGTGGCCTATTCCATAGATTAGAATTTATTCATATAGCAACGAATAGCAAAATGTTGATAGAGAGTTTAGTAAAAGATGTATTAGATTTTAAAATTGATGATATTTTTCTTGAATCATTCAATCCAGTAAGAACTGAAAATACCGAAAGTCAAAAAAAATCATTAACAAATACTTTACTAGAGTATGATCTTGAATTAGAACAATTAGGGGAAGAAATCAAGCTTTTTAGCACTGGTAGCGCAGAATCAATCGAATTAATTACACGGAAAAATAGTTTGTTGAAAAAAATTAAAGACTTTCAAAAACGTATTAACGAGCTTTCTAATTCAGAAAGAAAACATGATAAATTAATTGTATATAATAGCTACTTATTTCTCGATCAAGAACATGACATAACGCTAACAATTACGTCATTACTAAGAAGATTCTTGTCGAGATATTTTAGCTCTGATGAATTCAAAGATGAATTTGTCAATGTTAATCAACAAAAAACAAGGAATATTATTTTCAATGTACCTGAAAAACTAAGTTCTGCACTATTTTTTAAGGCACATCATTTAGGCCCAAATCGAACACATCAGGCAAGGCTCTATCTGAATCAAGATAGAAATACGGAGATAAATGAGATTATGGCTACCTATTCACATAAGAAACCGCCAAAAGGATCTTCATCATATCAATTTGTCATAAAGTGGATGACAGAATTTGAAATTGGTACAGATGTAAGAGTAAAAGATGTGCAGGCAACTGCTAGTTATCTTGAAATATTAAATGAAGATAAATGGCAAAATCTTACTGACAAAGGATTTGGTGCAGGTCAAGTACTAACAATCCTCTTGAAAATAAGTAATGAAATCCAACGTCAAAAAGATACGCATATTTCAAACCGTCGTTTTCGCAGTAGCCAAACAATTATCATGATTGAAGAACCAGAGACTAATTTGCACCCATATCTTCAATCGCGATTAGCTGAGATGTTCTATGATGCCTATAAACAATTTGGAATCAGGTTCATTTTGGAAACGCATTCCGAGTATTTAATTCGTAAAACTCAAGCCATCATTAATAGAACAAATGATTTGGAAGCTTTCAAGTTGTACTATATTGATAATTCAAAAGGGATCCATGAAATGCGTTATCGGGAAGATGGTAAATTCATTGATGAATTTGGTCCTGGATTTTTTGACGAATCCTCTAACCTCGCTTTTGAACTATTTTAAGCTGAAAAACCATGATGGACATATATTTTGATTTCGAAAATGCAATCGAAATCTATAAGGAAAAAGCAAACTCGGAAGTCATAAATGACGGAGTTAAGGCTATTAAAAAACACTGTACAATCAATTTTAATTTTTCCAAACAGGAGGCTTTTCAAGATCCAACCATGCAATTTGTAATTAAAGGATTTACAGAGGGACTTGGTCTCAATAATAAAATCAATTTTTGTGATGAAATAATTCCTACCAGACCCGTTAAAAGCAACTTTCACCAGGCTATACTCAATAAACAAAGCCTATTTTTTATTAATGGAGAAATCCATAATGGGCAACAAGCTGGAAGCCTGATAATTTGCAATTTAGGAGAAGAAGAAGAACTTTTCAAAAAACTTATGTTCTTTCACGATGAATACAAATTTTCAAAAGATCTTGAAATTGGCTCTCCTGATTTTGATTGTTGGGAAAAAATAAATCGATTTGTCTTTCCCTTTACCGATCTGATTATTTTTGACAAATATTTATTTGATAATCAGGATGTAATTGCTTCTAACTATGAAAAAATATTATGTCAGCTGCATATTGGGAAGAATATAAAAACCAACATTATTATTGTGACACTTCCGGGTAGAGTCCACCAGTATTATGATTTAATACCTAAAACCAAAGAGGTTGTTGAAAACTCAACAGGGAAAAAACCAAATGTAACCGTATTAACCTATCGATCAAAGCCAGAACACGACAGAACAATTTTCACTAATTATACTCGGTTTAAATCAGGAGATTCCTTTAATTACTTTAACAGCAGAAATGAAAAAATAACTTCTGGCCGTGAGCTTGATTTGAAGTGCCTTGTCGATTCTGAATATTTCAACTTGTCGGCAAATCTAATTTCGGACTTACAATCTATTGTCGATGATTTACAAAGGATAAATCCAGACGCTATTCAAGGCGACAAAAAATCAAACTTTTTAAGATTTGCAGAATGAAGTGCACCTCCACTGCACACAAAATTATTTACTTTGTAGCATTAATAAAAAACAGCAATAAATGACCGATAGTAAACCCGTAATAGATTTTATCTTTCGAATCACCAACGAGGTACTTTGGAATACCTTCAAAAAGAATGAGATCGGTGATGTGATGTTACCTTTCGTAGTCCTCCGCCGCATGGATTGCCGTCTGGCTGAAAAAAAAGAAAACGTCAGGAATACCTACCTCAATTTTAAGGATAAAGTTAATCCTGATAAACTTGACCCGATTTTGCGCAAAGCTGCCGGTGATTTGCAGTTTTACAATACATCAAAATACGATCTGAAAGGATTAACACAGGAACCACAAAACATCGAAATCAACTTTTCTAATTATATCAATGGATTTAACCAGGATGTGCGCGACATCATGGAGTATTTCCAACTCGATAAAATCATTGCCCGTCTGGTTAAAAATAACCTGCTCTTTCAGATGGTCGAAGGAATCAGCAATGTTGATCTTAGTCTTGAAAATATCGACAACCACAACATGGGTTATGTTTTCGAGGAACTGATCCGCATTTCGAATGAGCAGAGTAATGAAACTGCTGGGGAACATTTTACTCCTCGCGACGTGATCAACCTGATGATTCGTATCTTATTCAGCACCGAAAAACAGACACTTAATCAGCCTGGAATTATTCGCGCCCTTTACGACCCAACTTGTGGAACCGGTGGTATGCTTACGCTTTCGAAAAAATATGTACTTGAAGAGATTAACCCAAAAGCAGTAATTAAAATCTTTGGTCAGGAAATTAACGAACAATCGTTTGCTATTGCCAAATCTGACTTATTGATTACCGGAGAAGATGCCAACAATATAAAACATGGGAATTCGTTTTCCGATGATAAATTCCAGAGCCGCCGTTTTAACTATATGATGGCAAATCCTCCTTATGGAGTGAGTTGGAAGAGGGACGAAAACTACATTAAAAACGAATCATTGAACCCCGCCGGTCGTTTTTATGCCGGATTGCCGCGCAGCAGCGATGGGCAATTGCTCTTTTTGCAACACATGATTTCAAAAATGGAACCCAATGGCACCCGCATTGCAGTTGTAACCAACGGATCACCACTGTTTACAGGCGATGCCGGATCGGGTGAGAGCGAAATCCGTAAATGGATTATCACCAACGATTGGCTCGATTGTATTGTAGCTTTGCCCAAAGACATGTTTTACAATACAGGCATTTACACCTACATTTGGTTTATCACCAATAAAAAAGAGGCGCACCGAAAGGGCAAAATACAGTTAATTAATGCAGTTGATTTTTGCCTCCCTGAAAAAAAGAGTCTGGGAAACAAACGAAATAAGCTTTATGAAAATCATTTGGACGAAATTGAAAAAATCTATACTGCATTTGGAGAGAACGACAATTCTAAAATTTTTGCCAACGAATATTTTGGTTATTATCAAGTAACCATAGAGCGTCCATTATTAGATAAAAATGGAGTTGAAATAACTGACCGGGATAATCGAATAAAACCAGATCCTAAGTTTAGGGATACTGAAAATATACCATTAAGTGAAGATGTAATGGATTATTATTGGAAAGAAATAATACCCAATGCTGGTCCGGAAGTTTGGATTGATTACGACAAAACACGAATTGGTTACGAGATCAACTTTACCCGTTACTTTTATAAATATCAGAAACCTGAACCTTCGGCAACCATTAAAGCCGAAATCATTACATTAGAAAACTCCATTCAGGATTTATTAAAAAAAGTATTGATATAATGGAAACATCCAGAGAATTAATAGAGCGGCTAAATACGATGGATGAATCTTCACGCATTGAAGCCAAGCATGGTACTGCCATTGATCGCTCTTTGATGGAAACCATTTGTGCCTTCTCCAATGAACCAAGGTTGGAAGGTGGGTATATCTTATTAGGCGTGGTGCGTAAAGAAGATACTTTATTCCCAACCTACGAAACTGTCCGACTGAATAATATCGATCAGCTTCAGCTTAATATTGCTTCACAGTGCGCTTCCATGTTTAATCAACCGATACGTCCGATTATTGAAGCGGAAGAGATTGGAGTCCATGTGGTAATTAAAATTTTTATCCCTGAACTTCCCGATGCACAGAAGCCTGTTTATTTCAAAAACGAAGGATTGCCCCGTGGCGCTTATCGCCGCATTGGGTCAAGCGACCAACGCTGTTCGGATGATGATTTGACCTTGTTTTTCAATCAGTCTGAAACATTCGACAGTACCATTGTGAATTCCAGTTCATGGGATGATGTGGATGAAGTGGCAGTAAATCGTTACCGCGCCTTACGCTCCAATGTGAATCCTCATGCAGAAGAGCTCAATTACAACGATATTGATTTGCTCCGTTCGCTCGGCTGTTATCAGGTTGAAGGCAAAAAAAAACAGTTGACCTATGCCGGATTACTGACATTTGGAAAGTCGATGGCGCAAAGAAGATTAATTCCTTCGGTAAGGGTCGATTACATCCGCGTTCCTGGAAATGAATGGATTTCTGATCCCGACAACCGTTTTACAACAATTGATATGCGCGGACCTTTGTTGCTGGTTATCGATCGGGCATACAATGCCATCGTTGACGATCTGCCTAAAGGTTTTTTATTGCCCGAAGGACAGTTACAGGCCGAGAGCGTTGGCTTGCCAGGAAGGGCATTGCGCGAAGCATTGGTCAATGCACTGATGCACCGTTCGTACAGGGTGAATCAACCAATTCAGTTGATACGATACAGTAACCGGCTTGAAATCAGGAATCCGGGTTTTTCTTTAAAACCAGAAGAGTCATTGGGAGAACCTGGTTCTCAACAACGTAATCCATACATTGCAGCCATTTTTCACGAAACCAATCTTGCTGAAACCAAAGGAAGTGGAATTGCAACCATGCGCCTATTGATGGATGCTGCCGGATTAGTGCCGCCCACCTTTGAATCCGATCATGGCACTAACCAGTTTACTGCACGTTTATTATTGCACCACTTCCTGAGTGAGGACGATATCATCTGGCTCAACAACTTCGAACCTTATGCCTTGAATGATGACCAGAAAAAAATATTGGTTTTTTTACGCGAAGTAGGGGCAATCGACAATACTACCTATCGGCAACTGAGCGGTTGCGATACCCTGAAAGCCAGTGCCGACCTGCGCAATATGCGTGATGCCGGTTTGCTGGAAGCCAAGGGGAAAGGAAGGGCTACCTATTATACTCAGGGAAAGGAATTGATTTCTCGTATTAAACCAGTTCCAGGTCTAAGTGCACCAGTTAGTACACCAGTTCCCAACCAAAGTGCACCAGTTCCCGACCTAAGTGCACCAGTTATTGCACCAGCTCTTGCATTAGTACACCAGTTACCTCCCGAATTGCAAATTTTACTTGAAGGTGTAGGGCTCAAGTGCCGTGATGAGAATAAAATGCAGCAATTCATCCTCGGTTTGTGTCAATGGAAAAGCATGAAACTGATGGAAATCGCAGAAATTCTAAACCGCCAACCAAAATACATTTTACGAAAATTCATTCAACCGATGATGAAAAATGGATTGATTCGTTATACCATATCCGATATGCCCAACCACCCCGAACAGGCCTACACCGTTAATAGAGAAAAATGAAATCATACCCAGCATACAAAGACTCCGGAATTAAATGGATCGGAGAAATACCGGAACATTGGGAAATAAAGAAATTGAAATACTTTGCACAAATTTCTAATGGACAAGATCAAAAAGATGTGCTTTCTGATGAAGGACAATACCCTGTTTTAGGAACCGGCGGTATTTTTGGAAGAGCAACGAAATTTCTATATGATAAACCGTCTGTTCTATTAGGGAGAAAAGGAACGATCGATAATCCTTTCTATATTGAGGAACCATTCTGGACAGTTGATACTTTGTTTTATACAAAAATTCATGAAGGCGTATTTCCTAAGTACTTTTATTATTCTTGTAGATGTATTGATTTTGATAAATATAAAACTGGTTCAGCTGTACCAAGTATGACGCAGGACACGCTTTTAAATATTCATAGAGTCTATCCCTCTTTCTCTGAACAAAACGCCATTGCTGCCTTTCTCGACCAAAAAACCGGAGAAATTGACCAGCTAATATCGGCCAAAGAGGAACTGATTCAAAAGCTGGAAGCACAACGAAAAGCCATTATCAACGAGGCCGTTACCGGGCAGGCATACAAAACCGGATTGATTCAAACACCTGATGGCAAAAAGGTTAAATTCAAATATTCCGGAATCGAATGGTTAGGAGAAATTCCCGAACACTGGGAGGCTGTGAAATTGAAATATCTAGTAAAAAAAATAGGTAGTGGTGTAACTCCGCGAGGAGGAAGTGAGGTTTATACTGAAGAGGGTATTCCTTTATTAAGAAGTCAAAATATTCATTTTGACGGGTTAAGACTTGAAGGAGTAGCAAGGATACCTGAAATAATTAATCGTCAAATGAGCTCAACAGTTGTACATTCAAATGATGTACTTTTGAATATTACGGGGGCTTCAATTGGTCGTTGTTTTTATGTTGATGATAATTTGGGAGAAGCAAATGTAAATCAACATGTTTGTATTATCCGACCCGAATTAAATAAAATTTCAACAAAATATTTAAACTACTTCCTGAGTTCCTCATGCGGACAATTTCAAATTTCTGCAGGACAAGATGGAACTTCGAGAGAAGGTTTAAATTTTGAAGAAATTAAGAACTTCTTTATTAATATTCCCCCATTAATAGAGATGGATATTATTGCTCATTGGATACAACTTCGAATGGAAGAAACTATGTCAATTAAAGACCAAACAATACAAAGTTTAAGTCGATTAAAACAATACAAACAATCACTGATTTCAGAGGCTGTGACCGGAAAAATTGATCTACGCGATTGGAAAAAAGATTAACTATATTTGGATTTCCATAATACAAACCTGTAATTAAACCATGGGGGCTAAAGGAATAAAGGAAGTTGATTTCGAAGCGTACGTGTTCGATGCGTTAACCGACAACGAAGGTGGCTTTATCGGTCTCGATACTGCCAATTACGATAAACAAAGCTGTTTGTTTCCCGGCGAGTTTGTTTCGTTTGTGAAAGCGACGCAGCCCGAGGCTTATCAGGCACTGCAAGACCAATATGGCTATCAAACCAATCAACGATTGCTTCAGACGCTCGAAAAAAATCTCAAAACGTATGGCGCCCTACAAGTTTTCAGGAATGGCTTTAAAGACCGTGGCCAGAAAATTCGCACTGTTTTCTTTCAACCCGCTAACGATAAAAATGCTGAACACAACCTACTTTACAACCAAAACCGTTTTGAAGTGGCCCGTCAGGTGCATTATTCCACCAAAAACGAGAGCAGCATCGATCTGGTACTTTTCATCAATGGTATTCCGTTTGCCACAGCCGAATTGAAGAATGCCTTTACCGGCCAATACCTAAGCGAAGCAATCAGGCAATACAAAACCGACCGCGACCCGCAGGAACCGCTTTTGGCATACAAACGCTGTCTGGTCCATTTTGCAGTGAGTACTGAAAAGGTATCTATGTGTACGCAGTTAATGGGACATAAATCGTATTTTCTCCCTTTCAATCTTGATATTGATAATCCACCTAACCCCAATGGTTTTACTACCGAATACCTTTGGAGAGATAGTTGGTCAAAATCTTCCATCCTCGATCTGATTCAGAACTTTATCAATTTTCAGGAGGTTGGAGATAAATTCTTTGATGAAAAAACCCGAAAAGTGCGCGAGGAAAAAAAAGAAATACTTATTTTTCCTCGTTATCACCAGTTTCGGGCTGTAAGGCGCATATTAAATTCGTTGAAAACCGATGGCGTTGGCACCAACTATCTTGTTCAGCATTCTGCCGGTTCAGGAAAATCGAATACTATC
>JBBQMW010000139.1:0-9776 GCA_038329265.1 Bacteroidales bacterium
CGGTTGCCTTGAAGGCTATTTTACTGTATCCATTTGCAAGGATTGTCCCGCCTTCAGGAAGAAACTGAATGTCGATATCTTTACGGCTCAGTGATTGCTCGGTGCCAGGAATTACTTTATCCTGAATATTCAGAATCACCAGGTCTTTCCTAAAAAATCCTTGTTCATCGAAATTCCTCATCCAATTGGTATAGGCCCGAATTTGATAAATCCCACTCGATATGGTATCTTCAAGTTGAAAATCGCCATAGGCCAGACCATTCTGCGCCCAATACATTTTCTTCTGATAAACGATTCCTTTCGAATTCAAAAGCTCCACATAAAGGTTGCAATCCGGTATCGGAGAGTCTTTCAGATAGGCTTTAAACCAGATATCATCGTTGGCCCAATACGAAGTCCGGTCGAATTGCAGGTATATTTTCTCCTGTGGATACTGGTGATTCAGAAAATTGGACTTAGCCAATAATTCCTTTAAGCTATCTTCAGGAAAAGGAGAAGGATAAAAAGCCTGTAGGGAAAAAACGGCAACAAAGGTGACAGACAAAACAATCGGCAAGAGTGGTTTTTTCATTGGGTTGAGGATTAGTTTTCAGGCAAAGGGTAACTCCATTTCAAAACCTATGAATAAACCCTTCTGATTTGAAATCGCTTTTGGTATAATCTTCAAATGTAAAAAGAAAAAGTTTGCTAAACAATAATTTAATCAAAAAGAAATTTCCTTATTCAAATCCGTCCCGATTCATCGGGCCGGCAAAGGATATTGGACCATTTTATATTTGAAATTCTGATGATTAGAATGCTATCCTTTGCCGTCGCATTTATGCGACGGATAAATAAAACAATTCTCTCCATCGGGCTTTAGCCCGCAAACAATGTCAGAATAGATTTAATATTTTGAATAACATTCACTATATTAGTGTATTAATAAATAATAATCAAAATACGTCCTATGTGAAAATCTAGCTTCACTGTGTTTGGAGCACAAAAAACAGAACCTGCATTGATCCGAAATCATTTCGTCCAGAATTGCTTAAACATTTTAGGGAAAATGCGATTGAAAAGAACATTATTCTGGATTACATTAATGCTCATGAAGATCATGTTCATGCTCTTATAAATCTGGGGAAACAACAAAATTTGGCTACGATTATGCAGTACTTAAAAGGCGAAAGTTCATTCTGGATTAATAATCAAAAGAAACTACCAAGTCATTTTTCATGGCAAGATGATTATTTTGCGGTTTCTGTTAGCCATTCACAAGTTGAAAGGGTTAGAGAATATATTAAAACCCAGGATGAGCATCATCACAAAGTTTCCTGGGAACAGGAAGTTGAAATTTTTCTAAAAAATATGGCTTTGAGCGAATTAAGGTCTAAAGCCCAATATTTTTGTGCATCCTATCCGTCCCGATGAATCGGTACGGCAAAGGATAATTCACTGAATATATGGACAACCTGAAACCTTAAACTTGGAGCTTGGAACTTGGAACTCAATTTCTACCAGCTTCCGCCAGCTCCGCCGCCACCCGACATTCCGCCACCGAAGCCACCAAAGCCGCCTCCGCCGCCACCTCCAGAGAAACCACCAAATGATCCGCCGCCACGGTTTCCACTTCCAAGCAGTCCCATGGCTAACCAAAATGGTAAACTGCCACGACTGCTGTAACCACCTCCTCGTCCACCTTTGAAAATGGAGACCAGAACAATGCCAATCAGAATGACAAGGAAGATTCCTCCGCCACCTTTCTCCGATTTCTTCCCGCTTGTTTTCTTCTGATAGGCTTCAGCAGTATATTCCTGGGCAGCAAGTTCTTTAATCACCTTACTTCCAGCATACAATCCGCCATAAATATCACCCTCCCGAAAGCGGGGAATCATTTCATAATCGACCACATTGCGGTTGATTACTGCATCGGGTAAAATCCCTTCGAGACCATAACCGGTAACCACAAAGACTGCGCCTTTTGAATTGGCCGTTTTGGGTTTAAATGCGATCAGAATTCCATTGTTCTTATAGGCCTGACCGATCTTCCACTTATTAAATACCTGTGTAGAAAAATCCGCCATTTCTAATCCGTTCAAGTCGGGAAATGTTAGAATGGCAATTTGTGTCGAAGTCTGATCGTTAAACTGCACCAAATCAGTCTCCAGCTGCTGTTCTTCCTGATCGGAAAGCACATTGGCCAAATCGTTTACCAAACGAGGTGGATTGGGTCGCTCAGGTATTTCCTGGGAAAATACCGAAAAAGAAAAGAGAAATAAGGCTAGAGAAAATATAAGAATTTGTTTCATTTTACAGGTTTTTATCGAAGGATATTTCATCCAACAGTTCGTTTACATCTTCCTTCTGAAATGGGAAATTGGCTTTTAATTGCTCTCCGGCCATCAAAATTCCTTCAGAAAGTCCATCGGCAAATTTGCCTTCCTTAAAATACGTCAACATGGTTTCCTTGATCGCGTCCCAGAAGTTAAGCGGCACCAATTTGTTGATTCCGGCATCGCCAATAATGGCGAATTTCTTGTCATGCACAGCAAGGTAGAACAAAACCCCATTGCGCTGATCGGTTTTGTGCATGTCCAGTTTTTCGAAAACATAGGCTGCACGGTCGAGCACATCAATTTTGCATTTATCTTCCATGTGCAAACGGATTTCTCCGGAGGTATTTAACTCCGCACTGGCAATTGCATTCAGTATTTGTTGTTTTTCTTCTTTACTGAAAAAATTTTCGACTGGCATCATCTTACGAATTAATGGTTATTGGAAATAAAATAGTCAATGGCTCTCAGAAAAAAGGAAAAGGAAAAAGTCATTAGGCATTAGAAAGGTTTCAGAAGCTAAATGTTATTCTTTAATCTTTTCAATCTTTTTGGGATTCTTTCTGCAATCGAATACAGAAACAATTCTTACAATATTGCTATTGAATCTGTAAATGATTTTGTAATTATTTTCTAGGATGAAAAGATATTCAAATGGCCTATCAGTAATCAATGGTTCTTTTACTCCGATGAGTGGATTTGATTCTAAAAGAAGAGTTTTTTTTACAATCCCTTTTACAATTTTCTTAGCGACAGTTGTGCTTGCTTTGAATTCGTAATAATCAAATATTTCTTGGATTTTAGAAATGGCTGTGTCAGACCATAAAACTTTTACTTCCATGTATTAATTTGGCCAATTAGATTTCGTGCATCTGTTACTCTTCCATTCGCAAAATCGTCCTCCGATTTATCAATGGTTTCATTGAATTCTTTCAAGGTCAATGGACGCATTTCCTTGTCAAATTTTTTCTTCCTTTCAATACGAAGCAATTTCTCAAGTTTTGTAACAAGTTCATCATCAGCAACCCGAAGAAATTCTTGAACGAAGTGAACCTTTCTAGTCTGAATGTCCATTTTTCTAAATTTTTTATCCCTTCAAAGATAAAGATTATTTCACTCGAAGTATAACCGCTGCCCTTAACTAAAGGGTAGCGGCCAATTGCTTTATTACTAAAATTTCACCTCAGGAGCTTTTTCGGCGCCCTTTTCAGCTTCGAAGTAAGCCATCTTTTCGAATCCGAACATTCCGGCGAAAATATTTTTTGGGAACGTACGAATGTAGGTGTTGTAACCCTGAGCGCTTTCATTGAATTTCATACGTTCAACAGTAATGCGGTTTTCGGTACCTTCAAGCTGAGCCTGTAAATCGAGGAATCCCTGATTGGCTTTCAAATCAGGATATTTTTCGACAACAACCATCAACTTGCTTAACGCCGAGGATAAACCCGACTGAGCATTTTGAAAATTCTGAATCGATTGTGCATCCAATTTATCAGGATTGATATTCACTGCGGTTGCTTTTGCACGGGCTTCAATCACCTGTGTCAAAGTTTCTTTTTCAAAATCGGCATATCCTTTAACAGTGTTCACTAAATTTGGAATCAGATCGGAGCGACGCTGATAAACGTTTTCAACCTGCGACCATTGAGCAGTCACACCTTCCTGCATGGTTACCATTTTATTATACGAACCCGAGATCGACGAATACACAAGTAACGCTAAAACGGCAATAACTGCCAGAATAATCCATGTCTTTTTCATTGTATTTGCTTTTTAAATTTAATTTCTAATTTATATTATAAGTATGGCAAATGTTGCAAAACTGACGAAAGCACACCTTATATTATCGGGGAATGTCGCAAATTTGCCGTTAGATGCCCTACTTCAAAAGGTGAACCATATTTTTACAACTATGAATACTGCCGATTTTAAATCAATCATCGGGGAAGGAATTCCCAATCAACTTCCGGAGATAAAACCTTATAACCTCGCTGTGAATCACGCTCCCAGGCGTAAAGATATACTAAACAAACCAGAAAAACGGCTGGCAGTAAAAAATGCACTGCGATATTTTAATCCAAAGGATCATGCCATTTTGGCAAGCGAATTTTTAGATGAATTACAGCAATATGGCCGTATTTACATGTACCGATTCCTTCCGGAGTATGAAATGAAAGCCCGGCCTGTTTCTGAGTATCCTTTCAAATCATTACAGGCCGGGTCAATCATGATGATGATTCAGAATAATCTGGATCCTACTGTAGCCCAACATCCGCACGAATTAATTACCTATGGTGGAAATGGTGCTGTTTTCCAAAATTGGGCGCAATACCTGCTTTGCATGAAATACCTTTCGGAAATGACTGACGAACAAACACTGGTGATGTATTCCGGTCATCCGATGGGTCTTTTCCCATCGCATAAAGATGCGCCACGAGTGGTGGTTACCAATGGAATGGTTATCCCCAATTACTCCGGAAGAGACGACTATGAGCGGATGAATGCGTTGGGTGTTTCGCAATACGGACAAATGACAGCAGGTTCGTTTATGTACATCGGGCCGCAGGGAATTGTACACGGCACAACCATTACGTTATTGAATGCTGCCCGGATGCGCGGTGACGGAAAAACTACCGGAAAAATATTTGTCTCTTCAGGTTTGGGCGGAATGTCGGGCGCGCAACCAAAAGCCACGGTAATTGCAGGAATGGTTGCTATTATTGCTGAAATCAATCCTAAAGTTGTGGAAGTGCGTCATCAACAAGGCTGGGTCGACGAAGTTTTTGAAGATCTGGATACGCTGATTGACCGGATGATTTCAGCACGGCAGAATAAAGAAGCAATATCGCTGGCATACCAGGGAAATGTAGTCGACCTGTGGGAAAAACTGGCACATGAAAATATTTCTGTTGATTTGGGATCGGATCAAACTTCACTCCACAACCCATTTGCCGGAGGTTATTATCCTGTCGGTTTATCGCTCGAAGAATCGAATCAAATGATGGCTGAGAATCCGGAACTTTTTCAGGAAAGGGTATACGAAAGCCTACAGCGACAAGTGATTGCCATCAATAAGCTCTCCGGAAACGGAATGTATTTCTGGGATTATGGCAATGCTTTTTTGCTCGAAGCCAAACGTGCCGGAGCTGCCGTAACCAAATCCGATGGCAGTTTTACCTATCCGTCGTATATTCAGGATATCATGGGACCACTGTTTTTCGATTACGGATTCGGGCCTTTTCGATGGGTTTGCTGTTCCTGCGATCCGGCTGATTTGCAAAAAACCGATGAAATTGCACATCAGGTATTGACCGAAATAGCCAAAGATGCTCCTGTTGAAATAATCAATCAGCTCAATGACAATATCCACTGGATTGCCGAAGCCGGGAAAAATAAGCTGATGGTTGGCTCACAGGCACGGATACTCTATGCCGATGCAGAAGGAAGATTGAAAATTGCAGAAGCTTTCAATAACGCGATTCGCGATGGAATCATCAGCACACCAATCGTTTTGGGACGCGACCACCATGATGTTTCGGGAACAGATTCGCCTTACCGCGAAACTTCAAACATTTACGATGGATCAGCTTTTACAGCGGATATGGCCATTCAGAATGTGATTGGGGATTCATTTCGCGGTGCCACCTGGGTTTCGATTCACAACGGTGGCGGCGTGGGTTGGGGCGAAGTAATCAATGGTGGATTCGGAATGACATTGGATGGAAGTGAAGATGCTGATCGCAGGTTGAAACAAATGCTTCACTGGGATGTAAACAACGGAATCGCCCGACGAAGCTGGGCCCGAAATGAATCTGCCCTATTTGCCATTCAACGCGCCATGAAGGAAAACCCAAATCTAAAAGTGACGATACCAAATCTGACGGATGAAAAGTTGATTGATAGCCTTTTTAGCCCCATCCCCAACCCTAAACCAAAATAGGGAAGGGAGTTTGGACATCGCTGATCCAAACATTATCTTATAGCGAATTGTTTCGAAAGCAAAAATCAATTTTGGATATCAAAAATAATTGCCAATAATTTATATACAAATACTTACAATATTTCACTTATGAGAATGTTCATTCTGGCAGTTTTCCTTTAAAACTACCGGCTAACCAAATCTTTAATCGTTTGCCGCAAAATACTGACCTCCAGTTCAAGGTCGCGCACCCGGCTTTGCAGTGTGGCGACCTCTGTAATGTGATTTATTTCGGTATAATCAGGTTCCGCGTAAGGAAGTTTCTGAGCTATTTCTCTAAAGAAATTATAACTGAAAAATTCTGATAGCTCTGCAAGGCGTTGTACCTGGATGGTTGATCGCTGTAACATACCCGACACCGACGAATGATTTATCTGAAGCACACGGGACACCATCTCGCGTCTGATCATTGGGAGGATTTCCAATTGTTTGTAGTTGTTTTTTTAAATCCGAAATAAAGATACTACATTTTTATTTATAATACACCGATATCGCCGTATTTTAAAAAGCTATCGCCATATAGTTAAACATCGTCGTTGTTTAGTTGATTTAGTTCGTTGTTTAGTTGATTAAGCTCGTCGTACGGAAAATAATTATCGTTGCACAGAAAATATTTTTAGTCGCTCAGAAAATTAATTTCGTTGCTAAAGTATAGCTTCCTTGCGGTAAAATACGTTATCGTTATTACATAAAACGAACAAACTGCAACAAATAAAACAAATACTTTCATATTTGCAATGAATTATACTTTAGGAACACGAAAATTTGGGGATCTTTGCTGTAGATCAGTCCTCAAACATTAAGGAATACGGTCGCTGGATTTCGGATTTCAACTCATCCAACCCGAATGCTCTACTTTTACGGATGGTTTCGCGACCAGCAAAGAAAACTACAATGGTAGGCACTGCAAAAACGCGGTTTTGTGCAGCTAATTCGGGTAATTTATCCGATTCTACAAATATCATTTTTATTTTGGGAAATGATTGGGCTATCATTTCAGCAACCTTCGGTTTCAGCACTTTACAAACAGAACAAATTTCAGTTGAGAAATAGGCCAAAACAGTATCGTTTTCAGCTATAATATGATTAAATCCTTCAAGTGATTGTATTTCTTCCATAATTCGTTTTTATCATGAATGGATTATGTCCCTGTAACAAGATGGATTTTTCACTAATACTTAGCAAAGTTGTTTCTGATCTCGTTGATATAAAGTCCCCCTTGGGGGATTTAGGGGGGCTTCTATTCGTACTGGCCAGTTGCCAACAATACCAATGTACACGCTACTTCGGGATAAATTCCGACAGCTTTTAACTGCTCGATAAATTCAGGATTTTCGGTGCCTGGATTAAAAATGACACGTTTGGGCTTCAGTCCAATAATGTAGGAGTAATATTCATGCTGATTTTGCGGGCCAATATACAAAGTGACTGTGTCAATATTTTCGAAAGCTTGTTTTTCAGAATCGAAAGTAACACCTGCGACTTCACCCTTTCTCAGTCCAATGGCAACAACTTCATGCTGATGTGATTTTAAGGCTTGTATCGCTTTGTAAGAGTAACGATCAGGGTTTTCACTTGCCCCGACTACGAGAGTTTTTTTCATAATGTTTTTTTTTCAAGCAACACCACCGCATGAACCGAAATCCCCTCTTCTCTACCCTCAAATCCCAATTCTTCGGTAGTGGTGGCTTTGATTGAAACACAATCCACATCAATTTCCAGAATCCGGGCAAGTGTTTCTTCCATTTCAGGAATAAAAGGCTTGAGTTTGGGTCTTTGAGCTGCAACTGTTACATCAAGGTTTCCGATGCGATAACCTTTTGAAGCAATGAGTTCGTTGGTTTTTAGCAATAGAATTTTGCTGTCAATATTTTTAAATTCGGAAGAAGTATCGGGAAAATGCCGGCCAATATCACCTATTTTGGCGGCGCCCAGCATGGCATCGCAAAGGGCATGGATCAGCACATCACCATCGGAATGCGCAACAGTCCCTTTACTGTGTGGAACAAGAACACCGCCCAGCCACAAGGTTTCACCTTCAGCTAAACGGTGTACATCGTATCCGTAACCAATGCGGAAATTCATGCTATCTTTTTTGCTTGTTGAATGCTTCAAAATCAAACGACAAAGTAAACCTCAGGGTATTGGCCAACGGGTTATTTTGAGCGGCAATCAGATAAGAAAAGTCCAACGCAAAAACATTCATTTTCAAACCAGCTCCGGCAGTAAAAAACTTCCGGTTTCCCTTGTTCACATCTTCATAATAATAACCTGCACGTAATGCAAACTGATTATTATACCAATACTCGGCACCAACTGAAAAAGTTATTTCCTGAAATTCTTCCTTCCATCCTCCGGGTGCATCGGCAAAAGAAACAAATATACCCTCAATCGGACCGATGGCCGAATTTCCGCCTGTTATAATATCAGTTGTGGTAGTATCAGGTGTTGGCACCAACAATTTATTGACATCAAAAGCAAAAGAGATCGTATTGTACCGGTCCATTTCAGTTTTGTAATTGGCACCCAGTTTCAGGTTCGTTGGAATGAAATCTTTGGTTTCACCATCGGTATAAGAAATTTTACTACCGATGTTTGAAATATTGATCCCGGAACCGAATATTGACCGTTTGCGGTTATTCCTCATCTCTTTCTGATAATAAAATGCAATATCAGCAGCATAGGCATTGCCTGCATGAGTTTCAGTATTATTAACCATTTGCCCTCCTGTAAGGTCAGATCGAATGTACCGAAGTGCCACCGCACCTGAAAAACTTTCGGAAAGCAGGCGTGTATAGCCAAAATCGATTGCAAACTCATTTGGACTTTGCTGTCCTGTTGGATCGCCATATTCACTCATAAAAGTGATGTCGCCTAAACTAAAGTATCGCAGCGAAGCGCTCATGGTTTGCATATCATCCAAACGTTTATAGCCAACCAGGTAAGCCAGATTGATATCAGAAACTAAATTCCGAAGCCATGGAGTATAGGAAAGAGCAACGCCCATATCGCTTTCCATAAACCCGTATTTGGCAGGATTCCAATGTTGTGAGTTGATATCAGGAGTGGTTGCGGCACCGGCATCTCCCATAGCGCCTCCGCGCGAATCAGGAGCAATTGTTAGAAACGGCACACCTGTTGTGATTACATTCGCCCCGGTTGTTGAGGTGGTTTGTGCATATGTTTTTGGTACTAGAATTACTACCAAAAGAATTACAGTCAGTAAAATTAATCTCTTATTCATCTTAAATCTTTCAATTTTTGAGTTTGCAAATATAGATGTTTGTCGTACAGATTTGTCAACCGACAAACTAAAAAACTAAACGGAGATTGTTTTAAAATAGTATGGAACAAAAGTGGAATAGCTTATAAATACTATTGGACAAATACCAGCCGACCCGAACCACTACTCTCTTTCCCATTTTTCGTTGTCACAATCATTCGGTAAATATAAACTCCGGATCTCATTCTGACATTTCTTT
>JBBQMW010000140.1:0-9673 GCA_038329265.1 Bacteroidales bacterium
GTATTACACATTGCAAAAAGATGAGTTCACACTGCCCTATCTTCGAAAAGAGATTGAAGGAATTTCAGAGGAAGAAATGAATGCCGCGGCATTTTCAGGGAATGATAACCGCGACATATTGCGGTTTAACGGAAATGCAGAAAATCTTCAAATTATGCGCTTTAATCCTGAATACTGGGATCGTTCTTTACCACCTTCGGCAATTCAATTTGTAACATTATATTACTCTGAATTTAGCCAGAAAGATAAAGAAGTACATTTCAAAAACAACGGATATCCTATTTATGGTAATTTAATGATGCATTCAATAAAGCTGGAAGAACTGGCAGTGTTGATTGAAAAGAAGAAATAGTGCATCACAGAAACGAATTATTTCAGAATGATCGTTCTTAAAATTTGTGATATTTCGTCAGCATTTTTCAAAGTTAATAAATGCCCGCCATTGTTGATTTTCACATCACATGAAACGTATCGGAAAGGAAAAATATGGTCTGCTGTTCCGTGAATATGCCTGATATTTTCAAGTTGTTTTTGATTATTCCAGCGCACAGCTTTGTCAATGGCCCACCTCAGAAAAATTGGATTTGTACCGGCAAATATTGATTCCATTAGAAGTCTTTCAACATTCGAAGAATTTCTGAAAACCAAGTTTGAAAAAAGGTTTTTCCCCGATAAAAGTTGTGTCGGCAAAAGCTTGTGCAGCATTAGTTTACCTCCCAAGCGGTAGTAATAAGGAATTTCATTTTTCGTCTTTATTGAAGCAAGCAGAATGATTTGCTCTGTTTCAATTTGTTTTGCTATTTCAGTTGCAATCAGTCCGCCAAACGAAAGTCCGATGAGGGTTGGCCTGATGCTTGTAATTTGGGGAAGAAGCCGTGTAGCATAATTTTCAATGGATTCACGTTTCTGCGGAACCTCCCACCGGATAAAAGTTGTTGTATAACCTGATAAATCAAGTTGTTGAAAAACTCTTTCGTCAGCACCAAGGCCGCTAAATATATAGATGTTCTTTTTCAACATTTCCATTTTGCAATTTTACTATTTGGTAACCGAAAGAACAGCATTTTCATTGTCCATCCTTCCATTTTGGGAAATTCCCTGTGCATTAATCGTAAAATCTGAAACAACCTTTCCGGCAGTGACCGTAAATTCAAACTGCCCGGATTCATCTACTTTTTAATTTTGCTTTTCCTTCTCAGTGTTTTTGAATAAGGAATCGTTTCTCAGGTAATACTCCTGAAGCGCTTCACGAAGTTCATCAGAAGGCGTAATCGTATTGTAATCGCCCCAAAAACCATCGTCGTACGAACTTATAGTTTCAGTAAAAATATCTTTTGAGCTGAACACTTCATCCCGTTTGAAGTGAGTGTTTTCGCCAGGTTTAAAATCGGTAATCAGTAAATCAGAAACGCTTCCGAAGATTGAATTCACCCGTTCGGTTTTGCTCTTAACCTTGAAATTGATTGCTGCCTGGGCACTGCTTAAATGCCATTGGTTATTGGCTCTGCGGTAACTCACAAAGTAATCGGCATCAAGCGGTCGGACATAAAGATCTTTTGGCTTTTTCTTGATGAGCGACTGGTTAGCGACTTTTAATCCTGAACGGGTAAGGCTGAATTCAGCCCGGACCAATGCGAGTGTCGACATATCCACGAAAAGTTTTCCCTGATAGGAGAGAAAACTAACTTTCTCTTTCGGTTTAAATTGAATGACATAAGTCTTCCGGTCATCCAGTTCAACAATTTCGTCGAGCAAGTATTTGTGTGAATCCCGTAATTCAGGATTAAGAAATGATTCGAGGGTGTTTACAGCATCGAGCTGGGTGATGTAAAAGGGACCTCCCTGAATTTTAAAATCGACAAATTGAAAGGCTTCTACGTTATGGCTTTTTCGACCTTTTACAACCTTTACCCGATCCTGAATAGTTGAATTCTCATAAGGTGCTTTCATGATTTCCATGACCGCCTCGGCAACATCAATGTATTTGCCATCCTGTTTCAGAACTTCGCGATAAAACGCGGTCATTATTTCAGGTTGTTGTGGGTAATTAATCGAAATTCTTTCGATGATTTTATTGACGATTGCCTGAGCATCGATAACAGTGATCTGTATTTCCTTGAGTTGAATGGAAACTGGCTGAAGTGAAATGATGCAATTCTTATCGGTGGTCTGGCTGATCGGCTGCCTGAATTGCCGGTATCCCAGATGTGAAAATACAATCGTATCCTGAACCATGGATGCAGGGATTTTCAGTTCAAAATCACCGTCAATGTTCGAAATGGTCCCGATGTGGCTTCTCAAAATAGAGATTCCGGTATAGGGTAGAACTTCTTTTCCTTCACGATCGATGACCCGACCCCTGAACGTAATAATTTTTGATTTAATCTCATCGGGTGTCATTTTAACAGGATTTGCAATAATAATCTGATCGCCAAGCACCTGGTATTCAAACTTCGAATGGAAAAGGGTATCTAAAGTCTCCTGAAGCGATTTTTCTATAACAGAAAGATTGGTTTGTTTATCAGCCTCGATGAGTATGGCGTCATACGAAAAGAAAACTTTTGCCTGTGATGAAATCGAATCGAGAATCGAAGTGATGGGTAGGTTTTGAATGCTGATTGTGATTTTCTGATCCAATACGGACTTGTTTTCCTTTTGTGCGCTGATTTTAGCGGAACACAAAAGGAAAACAAGAAGTAAAACTCCGTATGTTGGTTTCATTCTAAAACATTTTCTTCAGGAAGAATTCGGTTTTTATCTGTTCTCCATCCCGAAGAATGGTCATCTTGATTCGCTTATCTTCCCGACTTTGGAACAGTAAATTTATATCATTTAAAGTTAATGCTTTATCACTTGTGTTGTTTAATGCAATGATTTGGTCATTTTCCTGAATTCCGGCATAATAGGCTGGTGAATTTTTCCGGATGTCGTTAATCAGGAAGATTGGAGCGCCAGGCATTGGGTTGGTCACTTCAAGGCCACTCATGTTATAATTGAATTCACTTTTCAGGTTGGCATTGGGCCTCAGGATAATTCGTTTATTCGGATAATCCATGGTGACATAAAATCGCCGGAGAATTTCAGCCCCGAGAGTTCCGTTCCGGTCGTTTTTACCGATGAGCTGATCCACCAAATCGTTTTCAGGAAAGGCCACAATGGGTTCGTACAGAACCAGTGGTCCAACCCAGATGGCACCAATACGACCTTTTTTTCCGTATAAATCGCCACTTAAACCGCGACCCAGAAAAGTTTCGATGTGGTTTTCAGGAAGCGATATCCGGCTGTCGGAATTGGTTGATAACCAAAGTGCATCACTTGCACCGGTATCAACCAGCAGTTTTACCGGTACATCTACGTTTTTATCGGTAACAATATTGGTTGTCACAAAAGGTTTATTATGCTCAAAAGTAAGCGGTAGGACAATATCTTTCTGCCTTTCCTTATAGTCAAAATACTCGGGTTTTATTAAGGTAATGGTGTGCTCGGCATAGTCGATTTTAACCACATAATCTTTAAAAAGGTTAAAGCCGATAAGCCCATGCACCGGAATTCCAAGGATCTGCGAAATCTGGAAACTTTCGCTGATGATCATGTGAATTTCCTGATTATAGGCAACCATACCGTCGATATTGATGGTGTTGTTACCCGATTTATAGGCGGTTAGCTGCTCACCTTCGCCAAGGCCCTGCATATTAATGGGCTGAAGGTAATTTAAGTTGAGCTTGTTCACGAATGGAAGTTCGGTGATAATCGGGTATCTGACTCCGGTATCCAGAATGAAATTCAGGGTATCTGACGTATTGATAGCAACCGGTATAATAATCAGATTACTTGAGGTCTTGAATTTAATGACAATCGATTTTTTCTTTGGATTATTGAACACAAACCCGCTCTGATCGGAGTAGCTTCTCATTTGCTTGTTGTAGTCCATACTTTTTTCCAGAGGAACATAGTCGCGAACAACGAGAATATTGTCCTGAATTTCAAAAAGAAGATAAAAGTCCTTCATCAACTCATCCAAAACATATTTGATGGGTTTATTCGATACATTCAGATTGATATTCTTTCCTTCCAGCAGTTTTGAATTGTAGGAATAGTCGAGATTCATGTATTTGCAAATACGAGCTATAACTTTTTCAAGCGGTTCATTTTCAGCATATATACTTATGTTCTGATTGAGAACCTTGGAAGTTTGATCTTCGTCACTTCCTTGTACAAAAGTCTTTTTTGTGCTTTGCTTCGTCGTTTTATTCTGACTGTAAGCGTTGAATGCGACTAGTTGCAGCAACACTAAAACTATGAAATACGGTATTATTCTTATTGGTTTCATGGCGTTTAATCATAACTGTTAGGATTTTGCTCTTAAAATATACTGCCCGTTCTCATGTTTCGCTTCGATCTGAAAAGTTGTTTCAATTACTTTCAGGATAAAATCGAGCGTATGATCATTGAATTGGGCTGAAAGGAGTAGTTCGTTTAGCTTTGGATCGGCCAATTGAATGTTTACGTTGTACACTTTTCCCAGATTTTCAATGACTTCGGCAAGCGGAGCGGCTTTAAAAATCAGGTTGTGTGTTTTCCATGCTAAAAAGTTGGGGTTCAGGTTGGTCGATTTAAGCAACGAATTGCTCGAAAAAATCAAAGTACCTTTTTCACCGGGTGTAAGAATTAATTCATCCGTTTCATTGGCTTTGGTCGTTTTGTTTAAAAAATGCACCTTGCCGGTTTCAACAACAACCTCGATTGATTTTGCTGATGGATAGGCATTTACATTGAAGCTGGTGCCAAGAACTTTAATTTGTGCATTTCGGGCATGAATAATAAATGGTTTGTCTTTATTCGGCACCACCTCAAAAAAAGCCTCACCTTCGATGGTAATCTCACGGATATTTCCGGTAAATGTTTGTGGGTATTTAATTTTGGTATCGGTATTCAGACTTACCAGTGTTCCGTCGGGGAGAGCAAACATATTCAAAATCTGATTGGTAGCCGATACTTCCATC
The DNA here is from genome assembly GCA_038329265.1 of Bacteroidales bacterium. Lineage (GTDB taxonomy): Bacteria > Bacteroidota > Bacteroidia > Bacteroidales > Prolixibacteraceae > Aquipluma. The sequence goes on from JBBQMW010000140.1 coordinate 5,004, forward strand.
ATCTTTTTGCTTCCAGCAGAGTTGTATAAAACTTCGTATCCTGAAACGATAAGCATTGCGGCAAAGAGCACTGCTGCTGCTATCCTGAAAAGTGGATGCGAAATCAGGTACTTTAACTTGCTTTTTTCCGGTGCCGATTGTTCGTTGATGCGCGAATGAACCTTTTCCCAAGCCTGGTTTGTCTGATATTTTTTCAGCTCAAGTGACAAATCAACTTTTCTTGCAATTTCCAGAATTTGAGTCTTTTCGTCTGAAATAAAATCTTCATTCGTTTCGGCAGTAAAACCCTGATTTTCATCGTAAATTAATTTGGCGAGTTTTTCCCAATACTGATCTTCTATGTTTTGTTTTGCTTTCATACGATTCTATGACATTCGGACAAACAATTTACCCTTACTCCCGAATCATGATTTTGTAAAAATCATCCATAAAGTCATCAAATGATTGCTATAATCCTTCAGGTCTTCGCGTAAGTGTTTCAAAGCCAGCCCCATTTGTGCCTCAACTGTTTTTACTGAAATTTGCAATTTTTCAGCTATTTCTTTGTATTTCAAACCCTGTTCGCGACTAAGTCTAAAGATTTCCTGCCGCTTGGGAGGCAGCGCATCAATACTTCGATCAATTCGTTGAATTAAATCCACTTCAAGGTAGAAATTCTCCGGATTGATTTCCTGCCGGGAAGTTTCGATAACCTTATCGGCATATCGCTTCTTTATTTTATCGTGCTGAATCTGGTTGAGGCAATGATTTCGGACCGAACGAAAGAAGTAGTGTTTTACTGAAGTCTCAATATTCAGACTTTCACGCTTTTCCCAGATTTTGACAAACATGTCCTGAACGGTCTCTTCGGCCAATTCCCGATCTTTCAGAAATTGCCAGGCAAATGTACACAACGCCGAATAGTGCTTTCGGAATAAAACCTGAAAGGCACGTTCGTCTCCAATTCTAAGTTTGAGGTACAATTCCTGATCTTCTGTCTGGTCCATTGTTTACTTGCTAAAGTCTTGGTTTTGAGATTCTGGCTAAAGGTATAAAAATAATGAAATTCGCTTATGATTGATCGGCCGTTCTGCCTGAAGTAAATTAATCTCTAAATTTTAAGAGAAATAGATTGTGCATAGAAATTTTCCATTATTTTTGCAGCCGGTTTACAAATAAGCCCGAATGGCGGAATTGGTAGACGCGCTGGACTCAAAATCCAGTGATAGCAATATCGTGCCGGTTCGATTCCGGCTTCGGGTACTTTAAAACCGCTTAACTGATTGATAGTTAAGCGGTTTTATTTTTGTAAAGAGAGAATGAAAGAGTGAATTCTCGGGGTTTTCGAATGGCGACCGTAAACAAACCACCCAGTCACCATTACAGTAAAAAACAGTCCGTCCAGTGTGTTTATACTGATAAAGTTTTATGGTTTTTAGTTTTGTGCTTAGAATCATTCTAAATAATATTGGTTTTCCCGTCAATAAATTGTTAAAAGACAATAAATTCAGATATTTGGAGCAGAGGAAACTTCACAAAAACTTCGTGAAATTTACGGTACTAACAAAACTCCAAAATATATGTTAGGTGAAATTGTCAGCAAACCAACAGTCTCAAAAAAGGAATAACTATCCGTCAATTTTAATTCAATTTTTTGGCGATCCACTCAAACCCCGTCTGATCATACGGTACTTCACCACGAAAAATAGTTGGTGTATTGCCTGTACAGACAATACACCAAATAAAAAAGCACTGTACGAATACAAGGCCGGTGAACAAAGTGTTCTGTGGTGTTATGTTTTGCGTGGTGTCGCGTGTTTTTCAGAGTTGTGTGGAACTTAGCTGCCTACCAAGTTCGTGAAGTCCGTTTTTAATCTTTTCAACCTGTTTAATTGAAGCAAATGCCAGTCCGTTTTTATATTGGCGTAAAAGGGATGAGTTAATCCCTATTTTGCGCGAAAATGTTGTCAGGTTAATTTCATCGAAATGATTAAACACGCTGGGAACATCGAATTTGAATTCAAATACTACCGGCTCCTGTAATTCTTCAGGGATCGTTTCTTCAGTCTCCTGATACGATTCAATCACTTCCTGAAACGATTCTTTCATATCGGCAAAGGCTTCAGCTACCGTATTGCCTTGTCCGCTTAAAACTGTGCTTTTGGTTTCTGGAGTATAGGCACTGAATAGTCCGTCTGTTCCTTTATCGATGATTACTAAAATCTTATTCATTGTAGATTTTAAGTCGGGTTATTTAAGCCCTGCCAGTTTTAAAATTGCATTTAATGTTCCGGTTTTCACCTCTTCAGACCCAGGTATTGTGATAAATAGTTGGCACATTGGATGGCATGATCCGGCTTCTTATTCATGTGTTTTTTCATCTCAAATAAACTGCTGCATCCTGCCTGAGTGAAAATCTGTTTTAGGTTTTCATTTGTTTCAATATCCGAATTTATGAATGTACTAAGTTTATCGATGCCCAGATACTTTTTGTCTTCTTTCTGAACCCTCAGCATAGTCGCCAGTTTTTTCCCTTCCGGAGTGCCGTTGTTCGTTAAAAACAGAAATGTGCGAATGATAATTTTATCTCCAATCACATTTGCTTTCAGGTATCCCAATCTTTTATTCAAATAGGAATATGGAAACAGAAAACCGCCATCATCCGCCCGATAAGGCTTTTGTGTCAGTATGGCATTGATTATTTCGATATAACTTGTACCCATAAAATAAATACCGATTCGCTCTTTTATTCGATCAATTGCATGTGTTTGAATATAAACTTTCAGCAGCAATTGCTGCAATATACCAGTCATTCCGAGCTGTTCGGGCGTAAGTGCTATTCTGATTAAAGTGTTGTTCTTGTAAAGTCCAACCTGAAAAACGGTTCGTTTATGACCATCAATTTCTAACAATTCGGTTTCAGGTTTTTCGAAATAAACTATGTAGTTATTATAAAATGCTGACCTGTCGAATGGAGAGGTCGATTCTTTTTTCGGCTCCGGCTCTATCCTGACGTTGTGACGCGTTGATTCTGAGTATAACCACGCCAGCGTATCAATGTGGTCGTCAAGTTTTGAAAGTGCTTCCACCCTGCTTTCCATATAATCATTATTAAAGGCCGGAAGTTTTTCTTTAAACGCTTGCGGATTCAGGCAATGATCTTTATTAACATTTCGCAGAAATAAATACAGTGTTTCGGTAAAACAGTAAAAATCATAATGACTTACTTGTTTTTTTTCGGGCCCAATCTCTACAAATGAATTACGTAGATATCGATTTAACTGATCGTTCATAATGTCTAAATCATGATTGGTCACCTTTCGCTTCGGGTCTGCAGGACTTACTAATTTCACCGGACGCAGGCGTAAAGAATGAAGCCAATCAACTCCTTTCGGACCCAAAAGCTCGTAGGCCGATTCGTCGCCCATGATTCCCATCATTGCCTTTATCCGTTTCAGGTAGCAATTCTTTAAGTGCAGTTCCTCCTGCCTAATTTGTTGCGGACTTTTTTTCTTTTCTTTTTTCTTCATGAAGTCAGGAGTTTCCCGATTAACTTCCTACAAAATACTGCTATTCATCCCGCATGTGTGGGGTCCTTTCAAAGAAGCACTGAAACCCGGCTTTGCGGGTATTAAATTAGGAGATTTAATAAAAAATCACCGGAAAAATGCTGCCAACACAATTTATGTCAATGCCCGTTCGATTCAAGCAGAAATTGATTTTCTATTTTCTTCGAAAATCATTGCCGCAAGCAAAATTTCATTTCATTAAATAAATTTCTCCGCTTCATTTTGATTGCGGCTTACTCTAAGCTGCTTTGGCAGCTTTTTTCTACAATTTTGGACAATGGACGGATCGAGTCACGCGAGGGAATTTCACCCTCACGTTCTCACGGAACCGTGCTTGAAACTCTCGCTTCACACGGCTCTTCTTGTTTAATCACAAAAGTTTGAACACTTTACGGATATACCAATTGCCCTCTGGTAATTGGCTGTGATTTTATTTCATAATAGTCAATCATCTCCGCCAAATGGCGGATTGTTGTTAATTAATGAAATGTAAACTTGAGTATTTCGGAGTAAAGTGTACAACTTATTTCGGAGCAAAATGTACAACTCATTCCGGAGCAAAGTGTACAACTTTTTAGAGGTTATTTTTTCTTTAAAAAGGAGGTTTGCCGGGCGCGGTAGCGCGGTCAACAGGTGACATTCCGTCACATAGTGTACAACTGATTTCGGACCAAACTGTACAACGGTAGTAAAAGGGGGGATTGATTTGTGACTTTTGTGCTTTTAAAACTTAAAAGCACTATGGTAAACAAATCACTAGGTATGACACAAGTAAGACGCATCATTCAATTAAAAGCAGAAGGCTTTAGCAAGCTTAAGATCTCTGAGTCTGTGCATCTGCACAGGACTACCCTGGACAATTATCTCTCCAAAATTGAAGCAACCGGGAAAAGCTATCCTGAGCTTTTGGAGTTTAGTGACAGCCAATTAGGCGCCATTGTTTATAACAGCCAGCCATTGGTTAAGGTAGATAAGCGTCTCGAAGACATTAATAAACACATGGATTACTTCAAGCAGGAGCTGCTTCGCACCGGGGTAACACGCAAATTGCTTTGGGAAGAATACATTAGTGCTTACCCCGATGGATATGGTTATACCCAATTTTGCGAACATTTAAACCGA
>JBBQMW010000141.1:0-9621 GCA_038329265.1 Bacteroidales bacterium
CTTCCGTTTTGATCCATTTGATGCGTGAATCAATCAAGGTGGCAGGCGCCATCACGCATAGGTCGTTGAAGAAAGTAACCGTTTCCGAAATTCCCATTTCTTTTCCATCCATGTATTGTACCTTGAAAAGCCCAAACAAACGGATGTCCATAAAAGCATCTCCCTTTTTAAAGCAGTGAAATCCTTTTACAGGCAGGTGCATCATCACAGCATCCATCCAGAACAATCGGATAGATTCTTCGATGAAACTGTGTTGCTCAACCCGGAATGGCATCCAGGGCGATTGCTCGTTTTTCCTGATCTTTCCGGTAAACCCGACCTTAAAACTAACAACTTTAGGTTTGCCAATTGCTCCGGAATAGCGAATGTACTTCCGGACCAGTTCTGGAAGGTTTTCCAAATCTGACTCTGATAAAACTTCAGGAGTTTGGTGGCTGGTTTTTGCCAGACCATTTTGTACTTCTTTTAGGTATTTGCGTTTCATAATGAATTGGCTATGCTGTAGTTGCTATTTATAAATCTACCTCTTTGTGTATTCGTGGTCAAGCAATTCTCTTTTCACTGATTTAAATCATCAATATTTCTGATAAGTTGGCGGAATGCAGTTTCCTTTCCGGTATCGATCAAAATATTCACTTCGCCGAAATGAATGAGATAGGAATTACTCCGGCCTTTTAAAACCTGAAATACCTGAATGCCGCTATTTGTTGCCCTGCTTTCCATGGCTCATTCGCCCAGCCATTTCTTAAAAGCCGTCACTTTGTCGATACTCACAAACGTATCGTCGAGCGGTTTCGGGGAAAGCTCCAGTTTCAGATGGCTTTTCGGGAAAACGTGCACTTGCTTGATGCAGGCGTGTTTGATGAGGTATTGCCTGTTAATCCGGAAAAACTCGTTCGGATTGAGTTCATTTAGTAAATTATCGAGCGAATAGTCCACCGGATAATGTTTGGTGTCGTTCAGAACGGCGTAAGTCATACCTTCTTTCGAATAAAAATAAGCGATTTCGGATACGCCAAACGACTTGATTTTTTGTCCGAATGAAACCGAAAAGCGTTCGCGGTAGCTGACTTCCTTTTTGTTGATCAGATCGAACAGGGCAGTCATATCAATGCTGCTTTTCTGACCAATCATCACTTTGTATTTCAAAATGGCATTGTTCAATTCTTCCTGAACAATGGGTTTCAGCAGGTAATCAATACTTTTTAGTTTGAAAGCGCGAATGGCGTATTCGTCGAATGCTGTGGTGAAAATAATGGGAGAATCAACTTTCACTTTATCAAAAATCGCAAAGCTGAGATCATCTTCCAAATGGATATCCAGAAAGATCAAATCAGGATGAGGATTGTTTTTAAACCACTTTACCGAATCTTCAACCGATTCGAGTTTTGCCAATACTTTAATGGTTGGGTCGTAGGCCATCACCATGTTTTCGAGCCGGCGTGCAGCCAGTTGTTCATCTTCGATAATCAGGACGTTCATATTTTAGTAGTTTAAAGTTCCAAGTTTCAAGTTTCAAGTTTGTTCTTTGTTCAAGTGTCAGGTGTACAGCATGATGAAAATGAAATTTCATTTATTATTTCCCTGTTTCCTGTTTTTTGCTCCATTCTCCATTCTCTCTGCCCTATGCTCCCTGCCCAATGCAATGCTTGCCTATGGTTTCCTCACAATATCTGCAAAAAATGCAGCATCCAAAATTCGGCACTCGCTGCATGGAAAATCTCTGTATTTTTCGATCACCTTTGCCAATTCATTTTGCACGATCGGTTTCAGCAGATAATCTATTTTTTTTAGCTTAAAAGTACGGGTCGATAATTCGTCGGTTGCGGTGGTAAACACAATCGGGCAACTGATTGAAATGCTGTCGAATATCGCAAAACTCAGATTGTCTTCCAGGTGAATGTCCATAAAAATCAGGTCGGGCACATCATGGGTTTTGAACCATTCAACCGAACCGGCAACCGATTCCAATTTTGCGACAATCTGAATTTCTGGATCAATCTCATTAATCATCCGCTCCAGTCTGCGTGCTGCAAACTCCTCATCTTCAATAATAACTATCTTCATTTTAAAATTTTTTATTCTGTTCTCTGTTCATTGTCTCCTCTGTTCCGTCCGAAACCAGGTTTTATCTTTGTTCTGAGCTTGTCCTCGGACGTTTTGGCAATTTCATTTTTATTCCCCGGATTAAAATCCGGGTCTACCAATATGCCGCTCCTACGGAGCTTTCAGGAAACTTGTTTCCGGGATTTATACTTTATTCTTTCTTATTCGAGATTTCTTATTTTCTTCATTCTTTCCGAAAATAGCTCATCATTTAATCATTCTTTTCGCGCTGACGATCGTCATTTTGCCCTTTCAGGGCAAAACCAATTGCGAGCCGTTGGCCAAAGCTTTCCCCCTTCGGGGGGAACGGGAAGGGGGCTTTCTCCATTCTGTTTATTATTCTCCAACCAATGGAATTCTGGCAATAAATTGTGTTTCGGTTTTTTCAAAAACCGGAACGGTATTGTTCAGCAGCCGGTAGCGGTTTTGTATGTTCTTCAAACCAACACCAGTTGAAGTCATGTGTGCTTCCCGTTCCTGAAGGTTATTCACCACATTCAACCAATTGTTTTCATCAATGAAAATTTCGATGACCAGCGGCGATTTTTTCGACATGGAATTGTGCTTAATGGCATTTTCGATCAACAATTGCAAGGCCAGCGGAATAATCCGGTAGTTCCTTTGTTCATCCGGAATGCGAATGTTAACCTGCACTTTGTCCATAAACCGAATGCTCATCAGGAAATTATAGGCATCCAAAAAGTTCATTTCGGTATTCAATGTTACCAATTCATTGTCTTTGTTTTCAAGAACATACCGGTAAACTTTGGCCAGATGTTCCGTAAACTTTTCAGCCAGTTCAGGTTCAAGTCTGATGAGCGAAGTGAGTACATTTAAACTGTTGAACAGGAAGTGCGGATTGACCTGCTGCTTCAGCACATCGAACTGCGATTGCAGATTTTCCTTTTGTAACTTCAGCAATTGCGTATTGGCTTTGGTCAGTTCTTTGGTGCGATCGCGGATGGTTTGTTCCAAATCCTGATTGATTTCTTCGAGCCGTTTGTGTCCGGCTTTAATTTCTTCTTCGGCCTTGATCCGGTCGGTAATGTCTTTGGCCGTGCCCACAACGGCAGGTTTGCCATCCAATTCCGTCAGGTTGGTCGAAAGGATTACCGGTATGCGAGTTTTTCCATCTTTATGAAGCAATTGAAATTCGTAACTCCACGAATCAGTATGTCCGGTTCTTCTCCTGTAATTTCTCCTGACTGCTTCGTCGCGCAATTCAGGAGGAATAACTTCAGAAAAATGTTTGCCGGTCATTTCTTCAACAGTATAGCCCAGAATATCAACAATTGCATCGTTCACAAAAATAAATTTTTCATCCTGAAGGACAAAAAGGCCTTCCTGCAAACTCTGGATCACCTGGCGATAATGTTCCTCTGATTTCCGGAGCGCTTCTTCCATTGCTTTACGCTCCGAAATATCAATGATCAGCCCCCGAGTTCCTACAAACTCTCCATTTTCAATCATCGACGACGCATAAAAAATGGCAGGAAATGTCGTTCCATCTTTTCTCAAAGCGGTGTATTCATCAAAAAATCCCGTTCTTTTTTCCTGAAAGGTTTTTTGCATATTTCTTCGCATTCGATCTCGATCTTCAGGAATAACCCCATCGAGGGCAAAAAATTTAAGATCTTTCATTTCTTCTTCTGAAAATCCCATCGCAATTTGTCCTGCTTTATTCAGATAAGTTCCGTACCCGTTTAAATCGAGTTCGTATATCGTTTGGGGAAGTAAATCAGCCAGTTCACGGTATTTACGTTCGCTTTTTTCAAGCGCTTCCTGCATTTTGATTCGCTCGGTGATGTCGCGCGAAGTGATGAGCGAGGCTGGTCGGCCATCAATTTCGATGGCTGTTGACGAAAATTCGGTAACAATATGGCTGCCATTCTTGTGAAACATACTTAGCGTATATTTTTTATCCGACAAATCACCTTTCATGCGTTCCAGATGATGATTCGTCACCCGCTCACGATCTTCCGGGACAATAAAATGAGGGCCAAATTTAGCCATACATTCTTCGACGGTAAAGCCAAGCATTTCGGCAAATGCTTTATTTACCAACACTACAGTCGAATCCTGCGAAATAACGATTCCATCAAGCGACTTTTCAATCAGGGTTCGGTATTTCGATTCACTTCTGGTTAAATCCTCTTGCATACGGATTCGCTCAGTAATATCGCGTGCCGTTATGATGTGAACATCTTTACCTTCAAGCTCGGTTACACCCGCCGAAATTTCAACTGCAAACACAGAACCGTCTTTCTTTTTATGGTAACGGATTGGAACAAAACTGTGATTCTTGGTTGTCGATTCTTTTGTCTTCTCAGGTTCAGCCGAAATATCAATGTTCCTGAGTCCAAGAAATTCTTCATGTGCGTATCCATAGATTTGCGAAGCTGCCGGGTTGGCATCCAGAATTTTGCCGGTTTCCCGTTCGATCAGGAAAATAGCGTCCGATTCGGCTTCGAACAATTTTCGGTACTTCTTTTCGCTCGTCCGCAAAGTTTCTTCCAGTTCCTTCTGCTCCGTGTGGTCGCGCATAATAATGAAAGTTGCCGGATGACCTTCATATTCGATGTAGGTTGTATTTATTTCGAAGTGAATTATTTTACCTGATTTGGATATTCCTTTTGCCTCGTAAATCATGTGATGACGGTCGCCTTCCATTCGTAATTTGTGGTATTGCATCAGGCGTTTGCGGTCGTCTTCAGTAAGGAAATTTGCGAAATCCTTTTCGAGCAATTCTTCCTCGGTATATTCCAACATGTTGCAAAATGCCCGATTCACGAATTTGAACTTCCCAAACTGATTGATGATGATGCCGTCGTGCGCATTCTCAACCAGATTGCGGTATTTCTGTTCGCTTTGTTCAAGCTTTTCCTGCATCTGCTTGCGCTCGGTAATGTCGCGGATAGTGATAAATGAAGCATTTTCTCCTCGAAATTGAATGGGTGAAACACTAAATTCAATGGATACCTCTGAACCATTCTTATGAACAAGTGTGGTGTAATCAATTCCATAGTCTCCAATACCCTGCATTCTCCTGAAATGCTGTTCCATCATTCGTTCTTTATCCGAATCAGCCAACAGATCCGATCCTTTCATCTGGCATAATTCCTCCCTTGAATATCCAACCATATCACAGAAAGCCTTGTTCACGTATTTGAAATCGCCGTTTTGCGTGATGTTGATCCCATCGCGGGCATTTTCAACCATGTCGAAGAAAAGCTCAAGATTTTGAGGGATGAATTTATTGTCAGAACAATCTTGTTCCATTTGATTCAGAAATTAATTTATTTCTTAAAACGTGATGAAGGTAATACCAACCATTTACTCCTAAATACAGAACATTCTTGAATGACGGATTTGGTAGGATGAATGACGGATTTGAAATTTATTATACAAAGTAAAAAAAAAGAGAATCATCCGGAAAAATAAAAGCAGATGAAGTTAACCTCAACTGCCTTTTGATATTTCCAAATAGATATTTTTTACTGAATGTCAATTGCTGTTTGTCCTGTCAATTCCAGAGTTTTTCCATTCCATCCAAACGTCCCTTTCAATCCTTCAGGTAAGGTAACTACACCTTGAATGCCTTCAGAACCGCTTCTTTTCAGGTCAAAAACAATCATTCCTGAAGGATGTGGCATTTGTCCTTTGATAAATTTCAATTCGCCCAAGGCAGGTTCCATTCGTATGGTTTTAAATCCGGGAGATGCTGGCCGGATTCCGGCAACTGTCGCCAGAAAATCGTAATTCGGACTGGCACTCCAGGCATGACAATCAGAGCGGGTAGGGTCCTGTTTTTCGGCGAAAGTAGTCAGCCCGTTTTTCAACATTTCCTTCCATGGACCAAGTGTGGCAAGGTAACGATCGGCCAAACCGGTTTTTTTCAAAGCCTGGGTGAGGTAAAAACGGAAATAGAGTGTGGGCTGAATCAGTTTCGGGTCGTTCATGATTCGCTCAATCATCGCTTTCTGTCCGCTTTCAGGAATGGTATTGGAAAGTACCCCAAAAATCTGGGCGTGTATACTAAAATCGGCTTTGTCAGGCGTGTCGGCCAGATATGTTTTTGATTTGTCCCAGCAAGCTTGATATGCCGCATTGGTTAATGCTTGTGCCAGTAGTTTATAATGCTCAGCTTTTGCCGGATGATCGAAAAAATCGTTCAATTCGGCTGCTCGTTGGGCTGCATAGGCTAGTTGCATGGTAACGATTGATGATTGTCCATCGTTGCGACCACCTTTCGGAACACCTCCGATGCTTAAATTATTATCCCAGGGCCATTCGTCGGCCCAATCCACGAAATTCCAGTATTCAACTTTTCCGAGTAGTCCGGTTTTAGGGTCAACCCGATGGGTAAACCAATCCATGACCTGATCAATTCCTGGAAGAAATTGCTGAATAAACTCGGGGTCATCACGTAAAGTCCAGTAGTCGTGAACCATATCGACCCAGAAAAGTGAAAATGTCGGAATAACCTGAGGACTGGCCGATGGATATCGACTTCGCGTCAAGCCTTCCGAAAAACGGGACTCATCGAAATGAAGGAGAGCATTTCTCACCAGACGGTCATCGCCCGAAACATACATAGAAATCAGTGACTGAATGCGTGTATCTCCTACATACTGAAGCTGTTCGTAATACGGGCAATCGTAATAAGTTTCGTTGGCACACAAACGGGCCGTATGCCAGCCTGTGTTCCATATCTGCTTCAAATCGGTTCGGTCGCTCTCGAAAGCTGCATTTTCCTGAAGTGGGTATGCTGAGAACTCGCTTTTGAAATCATCAATTACAAGAGGTTCACTTTTAGTTTCAATTTCCATTTGCAAATAGCGCCAGGTTCGGAACCAAAGCGGGCGGAACAAACGGTTATTGCCGCCATCGGGTACAAAAACATCGGAATAACCTTTTATTTCCTTGCCTTCAATTTCATTCCGGTTGCCTTTATTCCCTTTTTCATCAAACATTGCTTCGGCATAAATGACTCTGATCCGACTGCCTTTTCCTTTGGAAACCAGCAATTCAGGATAACCGGTGGTCAGGTTTCCCTGATCAAGTAAAACGGTTACTTTTTTGTTTGCCGGAATTGTCCATTTCGCTTTCCCCAGAAGAAAACCGTCTGGAACATTAATTGTCGAAGCCCGCCTTACTGCAGCAAATCGCTGCTCTTTCTGCTCCATCTGAGGAATCCGGCGCGGAGTCAAAACCCAGTTGATGTCAGTCCCAATACCACGAGGATGTCCAATATCGATAGCTTTGGCCTTGCTCCAGCTTTGATCATTGAAGGTTTCGGTTTCCCAATTCCATGGATATAGCGATGCCTCGACCCGATCGCAGGGGCCAACCACAATAAACTGACCGAGAGATTCCCGTGAATCAGCCGAAGCCGATTGATAGGATTTATTTTTAGTTACTTTCCATGAGGAATCGGTGTTTGCAATTTGTTCCTGATCTGTATTTCCCTGAACAATTAAAGCGGTTTTGAGCGAAAACTGCGCCCAGGATTTATCTTCCCCAAAATTCCAGACAATTGCAGCCAGCAGGTTCTTCCCCGGCTTCAGAAATGGAGCAATATTAATACTTTCATAAAACCAATGAGCCAAATCTCCCCGTGCCGGACCAAAACAAACCGGTTGGCCATTGACAAATAAACGGTAACGGTTATCAGCAGAAACATGAATAATGAATTCTGCGGGGATAGTTGCCAGTTCGAAACTTTTCCGAAAATGAAAAACGCCGTAATCAAGAACCGATTCAGTAGGATGGGTGATCCATTGAGCTTTCCAGTGATTGGTTAAGATCTCAGTATTGATTTTTTCGGGAGAAACAAATTGTACTGATTGCGCAAATATTGAATTGGCCATCAGAAAGAACAATTGGATTGCTAAAATTATGCGCATGGTGGGTTTTGTTGGTTAGTGATTTGATTTAATTTGAGCCGGTTAAGATACTTGAAAAGTTTTTGTTGAGGAATAGATAATGCGATTTTAATCGCATTATTTGTAAAATTTGAAGTTTAAAACTTCCGCACTCTTCGAAAAAACAATACCCATAAACTCTTTAAAGATTACGGGTATTGCCTTGCATCAAAATCTGGAGTAGACTATACTTTTTTTATTTCTTCTTTTAATTCTTCTTCTGCCTTTACCATTGTGTTCATAAATTCGTCGACATAAACAGGGTAACTCTCAATGTCTTCCAGTTTCTGGGTTTTCAATTGCAATTCTTTCAGCCGGAGTCCAAGGTCGTTCATTCCGAAGGTCATTACGGATGATTTGGCTTTATGAGCTAATTCTCCCAGTTCTTTCCATTTTTTTTCAGCAAGGTTGTTGGTCATTCCGGTTCTGAATTCAATCAGCTGATCAAAAAACATCTGAATAAACTCCTGAGTAATTTCAGGATCCCCACCTGTAATTTCATTCAGGTAATCTAAATTTGTAAATCGTGTTTGAGCCATGGTGATTTTTTGGAATGGTTTCTACTTGTGCAATATTACGGAAATAATTGGAAAAAAACTACATGTGACAGACAGTAAGTTAGATAAAAGGGATCCTGAGAAAATACATGGATTAAACGATAAAACGAATATATTTGCAACTGATTTTTTTCATGCTTTGAGCATGGGGAATGAGCTATTTTTGTCCCATAAAAAACTGAAAATAAACTTATGCAAGTAACAGCTTTCAATCAGATACACAAACGGCTAGGCGCCAAAATGGTGGAGTTTGCCGGCTTTGAAATGCCCATCGAATATTCAGGAATCAAAGACGAACACATGACTGTTCGCGAGTCGGTTGGGGTATTCGATGTTTCACATATGGGTGAGTTTTGGGTGAAAGGCCATAATGCGCTGGAATTGGTTCAGCGTGTAACGTCCAATGATGTATCAAAACTGACTATCGGGCAGGCTCAATATTCCTGTTTCCCGAATGGGAAAGGTGGAATTGTTGATGATTTGCTGGTTTATTATTTTGAGGCTGAAAAATATATGTTGGTTGTCAATGCTTCAAATATTGAGAAGGATTGGAATTGGATAGTTTCGCAAAATACCAATGGTGCAATTCTCGAAAATTCTTCTCAGTCAATCAGTCAGCTGGCCATTCAGGGACCAAAAGCCGAAGCTACATTGCAGAAAATAACTGATATCGATTTATCTGAAATTAAATATTACACTTTCGTTACCGGTACGATTGGTTGGATTGATGATGTAATTATTTCTGCCACAGGTTATACCGGCTCGGGAGGTTTTGAATTATATTTCAGAAATGAAGTTGCAGAAAACATGTGGAACGTGATTTTTGAAGCTGGTGCTGAATTCGGTATCAAGCCGATTGGTCTGGCAGCACGCGACACTTTGCGCCTCGAAATGGGTTATTGCCTCTACGGAAATGATATTGATGACACCACTTCTCCAATCGAAGCTGGTTTGAGCTGGATTACCAAATTCAACGGACATCAATTTGTAGACAAGGATTTTTTACTGATGCAAAAGCAGGAAGGCGTGGATCG
>JBBQMW010000142.1:0-9551 GCA_038329265.1 Bacteroidales bacterium
GGGAAGTCAATAAAACAACTCCTAAATGATGATTGAAATAATCTCCACTCCCGAATTTGATAAGGAATACAAGCGGTTGAAGAAAAAATACCAGGCATTGCCTGATGATTTGGGCTAATTTGGAAGAGGAGTTGATTTAGAATCCCAATCTTGGGATCGATTTAGCTACACCACTTTCAAATCAACTCCCATCAGCAGCAGCACAATCAGGATTAATCCGACCACAATTCGGTACCAGCCAAATACTTTGAACCCATGTTTTTGTAGGAAGGTAATAAAGGTTTTAATGGCAATCAGGGCTACAATAAATGCAACAATATTTCCGATGAGTAACGTCGTTAAATTTTCCTTCAGCATCGGCAAACCATTGGGGTCGAGAATCAATTTGAGTAGTTTATATCCTGAAGCGGCGGCCATGGTTGGAACTGCCAAAAAAAATGAGAACTCAGCGGCATTGGTTCTGCTCAGTTTTTGCTGCATCCCGCCAATGATGGATGCTGCTGAACGCGAAACGCCGGGAATCATCGCGATACATTGCCAGAGTCCTATTTTGAAGGCTGTGGGGTAGCTTATTTCCTGACTTTCGTTTTCTTTATTGAACCATTTGTCAACAAATAAAAGTAGTATACCCCCCAAAAACATGGTAATTGCAACAACCATCACATTTTCGAGCAGACTGTCGATAAAGTCACCGGCAAGTAACCCAATTACAGCAGCCGGAAGAAAGGCAACAAACAGCTTTTGGTAGAAAGTCCAGCTTTGAAGAAATCGTTTCCAATATAGAACAACCACCGAGAGTATGGCTCCAAACTGAATATTTACGGTGAATGCTTTGGTAAACTCGTCAATTTTCATTCCGAGCACGGCTTCTGTAATAATCATGTGACCGGTTGATGAAATCGGCAGAAATTCAGTGATTCCTTCAACAATTGCAATTACAACAGCTTCAAATATGGTCATAGATTGGTGTATTATTTTCGGACATAAAAATAGGTTTTTCTTTCACTTCGGACGTCGAAATTGTAAATTTCCTTTCCGCTGTGTAAATTATAAAAAGCAAGCATAGCCATATCGCCGGCACAGAATAACGAATGAAGACACATCACACTCAGAAAAAAGTAGACCTGCGGCTCCTTATAAAATGCAATAATCCCACCCAGGCAAACCAATTTCACGACAACAAACGGAGCGAGCGCAATAACATGAAAAGCTCGTGAGCCAACCACCTGCCGGTCGGCCAGAGCATAAAAAACAAATTTCTTCAGGATAAAACCAAATGAAATCTTCCGGGAACCGGTAATTAAATAGGCCAGTGCATGGAGCAGTTCGTGAACGACAATCAGGACCGAAAGTGAAAAAAGGATGGCAAGACTAACCTGAACAATAGCTTCGAAATGGCCTTTTAGAGCATAAACAATACTTCGTGCAAAAAAGAAAGAAAAGAGAATCATCATCAGTACCTGATAAATGGAATAAAAGCGGATGATCTGCTTTTCCTGCCTGACTTGTTCGATAACGAATTCCTTTAAATTCTGATGCGAAACTTCTTCCAGCAGTTCAAATTCGCTGTTGTTTTGCAAATCTTCAGGATTCAACTTTCTACTTCCAAGCATGTTTTTACTTTTTCTTTTTCTATTTGTTTTGAATGATTTCTGCCAGAGCTTTCAGGTTAATCAACCGTGACAGAAAAGCAAATAATGCACTTGCAATGATCATGACTGAATACCCAAATACCCAATTCCCGATTTGGCGGCTAAGGTATCCGGCCAAAAATACAAATCCAACAAAGAGGAATAACTTTCCGATTAAACGATAGTTAATTCGAAGCTTCAGGATAGAGACAGCAAGTATGATTTGTGCAAGAGCAGTAAAAGTCTGTGTGACCAGGCTGGCCCAGGCAGATCCAAGGGCCTCAAAATGTGGGATAAAAATTAAATTCAGTCCAATATTGATTGCCATTCCAATGGAAGCCATCCAGTTTAGCTGCCTGATACTTCCGTTGGCCGTAAGTAATGTCCCGAAAATATAAGTTGTGGCAATGCCCAGAAAACTAACCATCAGTATTTGTAAAATGGATGCCGACAATTCAATGTTGCTGTCGTAAAGCAAATCCATGATTTCAATATCATAGAATCCGGAAGAAACACTGATAATGATTGCCGGAACAAAAAGCAGTAGAAACGAAAATTGAACCATCGAGCCAATACCTTCCTTCTGTTTAATCATTCGTGCAAAAATGGGAAGGAGCAATCCGGCAAACAAAACCCCGAACATGGAGACCGCATCAAGTAAACGGAAAGCATGAGCGTAAATTCCGGACTGTTCTTTGCCGTTTATTAAAAGCCGTTCGAGCATGACCGAATCGAAACGGTTGTAAAACGACATGAGTAAAACCAGCAAGGCATAAGGGTAGCTTTTCTTCAGAAAGACGATAAAAAATCGCCGGTCGAAATTGAAACGTATTTTCCCGGTGTGAGCGAGTACAACTGCCAGAGTGATCATACTGGCAGCCAGATAAGCTGCCGACTGCGCATAGACGAACCACTCAATTTTAAAAATATGGTTGGTAATGTTTGTGAAAAGCAGAACGGAACAGATGATAATCATCAGAGATCGGTCGAGAACCGATAAAAAACTGTCGGTTCGAAACAGGTGCAATCCAGAGATATTCGATCGAAGATACAAGGTGAATGAGATAAGAAACTGATTTAATATCAGGAAAAACAGGAGGTGAATCTGAATTTCCTTGTATCCGATGATTAAGGCAATAACGATACAAACGAGCGCATAAACTCCGGCAAGTATAAACTTTAGCCCAACAATGTTGCTGATGTGTTTTTTCATCAGTTGGTGATGCTGGGCAATGTTTTTGTTGTTGTAATTGGTTATACCGAGATCGAGCAGGATGTTGAGAATCATCGAAAAACTCAGCAGCGAAAAGTATAAACCATAATTCTCGTCCCCCACAAGGTTATTCACATGGCGGTCGATTCCAAATATCCAGAAAGGTTTGATTAAAACATTTAGTAAAAGGAGCAGCAAAAGATTTGTAATGAACTTCCGTTTCAAGCGAGTGTCTTTACTGGTTTTTATTAAAGTGTGTCAAAAGTAGTAATTTTTTAAACAGACTTTGTACTTTTGATAAATTTCGACATCCTAATCCTAACCTATGATTATAGCAGTAAATACACGTTTATTGATTCAGGGAAAACTCGAGGGAATCGGCTGGTTTACACGTGAAACCTTATCGCGTATCACCAGCGATCATCCGGAGCATCAGTTTCTGTTTATCTTCGACCGTCCGTATGCCGAAGAATTTATTTTCTCCAAAAACATTACACCCATAGTTTTGTCACCTCCTACCCGACACCCATTTTTGTGGTACATCTGGTTCGAACTTCAGATTCCGCGCATACTGAAAAAATATAAAGCCGATTTGTTCTTTTCTCCGGATGGCTATTTATCGCTGAATACACGCGTCAAACAGCTTGCAGCCATTCATGATATTAATTTTGCCCACCGACCCAAAGATTTGCCCTGGCTGAAAGCAAAATATTACAACCATTATTTTCCGCTTTTTGCCCGGAAAGCCAAACGGATTGTGACCGTTTCGTACTTCTCGAAAGAAGATATTCATCGTTCGTACAAAATTGACAGCGATAAAATTGACGTGGTGTACAACGGGGTAAACACCTCATATACGCCGACATCTGACGAGCAAAAATTTAAAGTCAAAGCCTGGTATTCGAAGGGAAGCGATTATTTCTTGTTCATCGGTTCACTGCATCCCCGCAAAAACATCTGTGGATTATTACGGGCCTATGATGCCTTCCGCACATCGGTTGAATCGGATGTAAAACTGCTGATTATTGGTGAAAGCATGTTTAAAACAAGCGATATCGAGCTCACTTACGAAGGAATGCGATACAAAGACGACGTTGTTTTCACCGGAAGATTGAGCAACAACGAACTGCACCAGGTTCTGGGAGCTGCACTGGCACTGACTTTTGTGCCTTTTTTCGAAGGATTCGGAATTCCGGTTATCGAGGCTATGAATGCCGGAGTTCCTGTTATTTGCTCCAACATAACTTCTTTGCCTGAAGTGGGTGGAAATGCGGTTCTTTATGTCGATCCGTTTTCACTGAATCAGATTAAAGAAGCCATGATCACAATCTATGAGGAGAAAGACATTCGGGATTCTTTAATCCTGAAGGGATTTGTGCAGAAAGACAAGTTTAGCTGGGACAAAACAGCAGAATTGCTGTGGGGAAGCATCCAGATTTGCACGAATACTTGATTCAGGAAAAAGTCATTCGTTATTAGTCCCTCTGTATGGTGAAAATACAATCTATAAGCAAATAACTTTGGTGGCAAAGTAAAGCATCTGGTATTAAGCCCAATATGGGCGAAACATTGGTAGCCCGGGGTGAAGCCCCAAGTAAAATGAAACGGAAAGAAAACCGTCCGCGTTCTATTGATATTCAAGGAATTTCCTTTTATTCGGACGGAATGCCTGCTGATCGGCAGACTGGGATTACGCAATTAAAATACAAGTTACATAAAAGGAAAAGTGGTCAGCATATTTAAAAATACCCGAAATTTGAAATCTAGCATCAGCATTAATAAAGATCAACAAGGCTCAAACATCCTTTCGGACGAAATTGAACCAGACCTCAAAAGGCAATTGCATCAACAATGAATAAAATGAACCCGAATAAACTCCTCTTATTTTTGCAGGAAGGCCGGATTGAAGCTGGTTGTGATGAAGCTGGCCGGGGATGTTTGGCCGGACCGGTATTTGCTGCGGCAGTGATACTTCCAGAAAATTTCGAAAACGATCTTCTGAATGATTCCAAAAAACTGACCGACAAACAACGGTATTCACTTCGACCGATCATTGAGCAGCATGCTTTGGCGTTTGCAGTTGGAATTGTCGACAATAAGGAAATTGATCGAATCAATATTCTGAATGCTTCATTTTTAGCCATGCACCGGGCCGTTGCACAACTCAAACTGAAACCTGAACATCTGCTGATTGACGGCAACCGTTTTAAAGCCTATCCCGAAATTCAGCATACCTGCATCATCAAAGGCGATGGCAAATATCTGCCCATTGCCGCGGCTTCCGTTCTGGCAAAAACCTATCGCGACGATTTTATGAATGCCCTCCACCTTGAATTCCCGGAGTACGACTGGCTGAAAAACAAAGGCTATCCTACTTTTCATCACCGGTCAAAAGTCAGGGAAATTGGGATAACACCCTACCACCGGCTAAGTTTTGCCAATCAGGGCGACCAGTTGAGACTTGAATTTTGAAAATATCGAAATACCGTCAATTGATCCGTTGACTTGAAGTCATCGGATCAATTTTAGTTCAATCAAATAGGTGCACAAACTCGTTCACTTTTTTTCATCACGTTGCTTTTTTTGCGTTTTAGGTATTAAAACCATTCATTTTTGGGGTCATTTTATCCGTTTTAGGACCCATTTTTTGCCTCTTGAAAAAATTATTTTCAACAAAAAATAACCTTTCATGAGGTAAATTGGGCTGTTCGTCACGATTTTCGGCCATTTCGTATATTTGTTCTCCAACTTAGACTAATCATATTTCAATTTTCTGTAAATTAGTGGAGCTTGTCGTTTAAATGGGTGGAGTTCAAATCAATTATTCAATTATTCATCTTAAAAAATTAACTTATGAGTGATTCAAATCGTATTTCAATGGCCATGCCGGTCGAAGTTGCCGAGCAAATCAAACAGCTTTTTACACAGATCAATCTAATCGCGTCTCCTTATCTGATTAACCTGACACCGGACGAACGTATTCAGTTACCCAAAATGGGCGAAAAGTCGATACCGTTTGTAACCAAAGGGCTGGAATATCTGAAAGTACCGGGAACACCCGCCCCACCTTATATTGAGGTCGGTGAACTGGAAATTGACGTTAACGGATATGAAACCTTGCGACAGATTCGGCAGGTACTTCAACCCACTGCTGATATGCTCGACGATACCATGTTGCTTTGTGGCAGCGAAGCGTACATGGGCATCCTGGCTTTTTACACCTACGTAAAAGGCGCCGCCAAAATGAACGTACCGGGAGCCAAAACCATTTACGACGACCTGAGCGCCCGCTTCCCAGGGCGACCCGCCAAAAAGGAAAAAACAGAATAAGCTTATTGAACCCGGACTTCAGCGCCGGGTTTTTTATTACACCATTAAAAAGGTGGGAGGGGGTACCTCGGAGGTACCTTTTACCACCTCGGAGGTACTTTTTAGTACCTTTTAGGTACCAATTAGGAGCAAAAAGCTCCGGCCTCGCACCTTTTTGCTCCGGCGAAGGAGCAAGAAGGTACTAAATCGGAGCTTTGAGGTAGGAAATGCCAGCTAAAAGGGGGAAAGTTGGGGGTTTGAGGTACGGCATACCACCTAATAGATTAAAACGTTCTATCTTTTGTGTACAATATTAAGGCAAAAGGTGCAACGCCACGCCGTCGTGGTTTGTAATAGATTGGCGCGAGAAAGTTCAGAACGAGAAACTTTATTCGCTAGTTGTAAACGAGGTGGAGTACCGGTAAAATAAAAATTGTAACCTTATTTCGGAATAGCCTCTGGTTTAATTACACCGTCTTTGCTTTTAGGCGAATAGTCGTTTGCATTTGAAACAGCTTGTAGAGCATTCTTTTTACTCAAATTATATGAAATCCCAAAAAATGGCTTGAATTGGAATTTGTCAATTGTTGGAATATTAAAATTCTCATAGGTTCCTTTTACAATGTAATTCTTCCCATCATCGTTAGCCGTTGTTCTATCATAATTCAGACTAGCTAAATCTAAAGTTTTAGAAAATCCTGCGGCAAAACCACCATGCAATATTATACGTTCTGTCTTGCCTAATTGCAATGAGAATGCACCAAGAAACTGTAATTTTTGATTGTTCGCAAAGGCTGTGCCTAAACTAATACCAGGTGTAATCCAACCAGCACCTGTTCGGTATGATATATTCACCATACCTCCAAATGCAAAATCAAAATTTCCATTATCTTTTCTATTGATAGAAACACTGTCAATCAGAAGTATTGAAGGATCTAATTTGCTATATGCTTGTACTTTTTCAAAGTTATAATCTATAAGACTTGTTGCAAAAATACCTGCACTAAAATCTATTTTCAAGCCACCCACTATCCAGATATCATATACATAATTTTGGTTGCTCTGAGTGATAACATCTTGCCTATTAATTTCATAACGTATAAAGTCTACATTTTTTAGATTTGTGTGAGTAGGTAGAGTAAATTCTATGGTGTTGCTATTGGTAGTGAAATTTAATACAGTTAAATAATCCATTAATCTGTTATAATTATTATTAATTCCATTTACAATACTACCAAATACGTTATCATTTAACTCAAGGTATTTAATTAAAACATTTATATCCGCACCGATATTTCGGATTAGTTTAGAATCAAAACGAAGTTTATTGCTTGATTCGAGAATATTATCTTCATAACTTTGATCAATGCAGGTTTGCATTTTAATATCATTTCTAATTTCAGAATATTCAATAAATTTGTTTTGAAGAAGTTTCCCAATTTCTTTTGAAGTATTTAATACAAAAAGTTCCCATTCGGTAACCTTTTTGTTAGAAATAAATTCATCCATTTTTGTTAGCTCTAGTGATCGTTCCGAAGCGACATTTGAGTTTAAATATTCTAAATTGACATTATATCCATAAATACTCGATAATTTTGTAACGGGATCTAGACTTTGATTCTTCCTTTCATCATAAAAATTGTTTTTCCCTCCTTTCGTATAACCTAATGCATCAAGATCTTTAATATTATCAGACATAAGTTCCTTTATTCCTTTTTTAATATCATCCATTTTTTGAGTCTCAGATTCTAGTTTTTGAGCTAGATTATATATCTCTCTAAAAGTTTTCTTTGCATCATCAGACGCATTGACAATATCATCCCCACCTATTTTAAAATTTTCCAACAAGTTGTTTGCATTTACAGTTAAGCTGTTTACCATAATTCCATATTCGGTTATTGCTTCGTTATATTTCGATATAGAGGTTTTAATATCAATTGCATTTATTCGTTTCTGAATATCACTCTGTTCTTTCTTGTTTTTTGGCTCATCATATTGGATTTTTAGATCACTTATTTGCTCTGATGCCTTTTGAATCTGCAAAATCATGGAAGTAATTTCTTTCTTTTTATCTTCTATCTTGGCTTTTTTTGTTTCCGAATTTTTATCAGCATTAAATAACTCTATGATTTCAATTTTATTTATTGGTAATGATGATCCATCTGAGAATTTGTTATTCTTAGTACTAAATGGATCGTTATCCATAAACTGTGTAACAAGAGCATTGTTGATGCTATATCTGTATCGATTAGGGTTAATATTTATGATCTTAAAGGTGCTGAATCTGTTAACATTAATAGATAATTTCCTTGCTGGTATATCTTTTACCTGCCTGTAATCGTCATACATTCTAACTATACTAAGCTGGTTTGGTTCTTTTGTATCAAGAATAAAGATGTCAGTTTGCAAAGTTTTACTTTTATCAAGAATAATAGTACCGTCTGGATTTTTATCGCCAGCTGTTTCAGATTGGGAATGAGAAGAATAACTAATAAAAAGCAAAATTGAAATGAGTAAAATTCTTATTGATTTCATGATTTAATATTTTTGTTTACTGTTTCTATTTGGTGTTGGAAAAATCACATTAAGATTGAATGCTAATCATCAATAATTCCTCAGTAATCGCGGTTTTAGCCACTTAAGGAATAACAACTTAAAAAGTAGTTATAAGAGAATCTACCTACTTCGCAACAAAACCCAAAAGTTCCAACCTGTAATTTTAACGTAATCCTTGGGGGGAGTTATGAGATGGAAAATATTTAAAGCTAATTCTATTGTACTCTTACGAATTCACGCCGCTGATGACCTTCTCCCAATCGAATGCGGGGCCGATATCTACTTTGTCGGTGCGGCAATTTACGTGGGTCACAATTCCGGTAAAGCTTTTAAATCCAACATCGGTCATGATTTCGTATCGTTCGGGTTCGTTCAGGAAATTTTTAGGGATGGCGTACTTTGCACACAGAAATTTAATCAGTTTACCAATGGCATCGTATTGGGCATTGGTATAGGTGGCAAAGTATTCGTAACCACGGTATTTGGAAGTTAACCGGGTGTAATATTGTGTTTCGGCGGTGGTGCAATAAATATCAGTATCCGAATAAGTGGTAACCAGGTTGTTCCCGATCAGTTTTAACGGACCAATGTTCGAAATCTCAATTCCAACACATTCCTTACTCATTGGAGTATTCCCGCCAATGGCTGTCTGGCCTAAATGGTAACTCCAGTATTTTGAGGCGAACAAATTATAAATCACACCATTTCGTCCGATTACAAAAGGTACCGAAACATGTTGCTGAGTCAATGTACCAATGTCTCCTTTCAGATAACCCATTGTAAAATGGATGGCAATCTTCCTTTTGACGGTCTCTTCAGGATAAAAGAATGATTTGTCGCCA